>NZ_ANNK01000102.1 GCF_000334155.1 Halalkalibacterium ligniniphilum
CTTTCATTTCACATAACCTTCTGAGAATAGCACCTATATCTTTTCTCAGTTTTCCATAAATGACTTTTCTTCTGTACTTTGGTATGAATACGATGTGATACTTACAATTCCATCTTGTGTGTGATAAACTATTGTCACTCGACATGAGTAGATCTCCTTTCGTTTTTTAGAAGTTGGTTTGACGGCCATCTTCTATTATAACGATTGGAGATTTTTTCTGTCACTTTACCACTCTAGAAGTTTTATTTTCACACGTGTAGAACACGTGGTTTTAAACCCATATAATAAAACGCTTGGAATCAGTTATATTCCAAGCGTTCTTATAATCTAATATTTTTTTCACCCTATTAGCTTAAAAGACAAAGCTAACCCTTTAATGGATTTCGTCATAAATCAATGTTGGCTTTGCAACCGCTGTATCTGAAATCGTATAGGCTTTTGTTACCATGTCTATGACGTCTTGGACTTGCTCCTTGTTACTATGAAGGGTTGCAATCGATTCACCAGCAGTGACAGAATCGCCAATTTTTTTGTGTAACACGATGCCAACAGCCAGATCGATTTCTGATTCTTTCGTTGCACGCCCTGCACCGAGAAGCATCGCCGCTGTCCCAATTTTATCAGCTAAAATCGCTGACACTGTACCATTTTTATCAGCCTTCACCTCAAAAAGGTGGCTTGCATGAGGAAGCTTTTCCGGCTCCTGTACAACAGACGGATCTCCATTTTGGGCCCTAATAAATGTTTTTAATGTTTCCAGCGCTTTCCCTGAGGCGATAACGTCCTCGAGCTGCTTTCTTGCATCTACGACCGAAGACGCTTTCTTAGCTAAATAAACCATTTGGCTTCCGAGCGTCAAGCAAAGCTCACGCAAATCTTCTGGACCTTCACCGCGTAGCATATCCATAGCTTCCTTAACTTCAAGAGCATTACCAACTGCATAGCCTAGCGGTTGGTTCATATCAGAAATGATCGCCATCGTATTACGCCCAAGATGCTTACCGATTTCTACCATGGCTTGAGCAAGGTCTTTCGCTTGGTCCAGCTCCTTCATGAACGCCCCAGAACCTGTCTTTACATCAAGGACAATGGCATCAGCACCTGAGGCAATCTTTTTACTCATCACCGAGCTAGCAATAAGGGGAATTGAGTTGACCGTAGCCGTTACATCTCTCAAACCGTACAGCTTTTTATCAGCAGGCGTAAGGTTCGCCGTTTGACCAACAACAGCAAGCTTGTTTTGATTCACAAGCTCCAAAAATTTCTCCGTCGTAATTTCCACACTAAAACCAGGAATCGATTCTAGCTTATCAATCGTACCCCCCGTATGACCAAGGCCACGACCAGACATTTTGGCAACCGGGACTCCTACTGCTGCCACGAGCGGTGCAAGGGCAATTGTTGTTTTGTCACCCACACCACCCGTTGAGTGCTTATCAACCTTAATTCCTTCAATTTGAGAAAGGTCAATTTGGTCACCTGATTCCACCATCGCCATCGTCAAATAAGAACGTTCTGCGGCCGTCATGTCTTGAAAAAAGATCGCCATGGCAAATGCAGACATTTGATAATCAGGAATATCACCATTCGTATAACCTTCAATGACAAATTCAATTTCTTCTTTTGTTAACTCATGTCCATCTCGCTTTTTTTCAATCAGATCAACCATCCGCATAATCAGGTCACATCCTTTACGAAATTACAGTTCGACTGTAGAAACAATTTCCTTCACAAGCTTAATAAATTTCGGCTTTGTCCGATTCGCAACCTCAACGACTTGTTCGTGGGTAATTCCCTCGATTTCTTCTCCAATAGCCATATCTGTAATACATGAAATGCCAATGACCTTCATATTAGCATGACGAGCGACGATAACCTCAGGAACAGTCGACATACCGATCACATCTCCACCAAGCTTGCGTAGCATAATCAACTCTGCTCCGGTCATGTAGGTAGGACCTGTAATTCCAGCATAAACACCCTTTTGCACTTTAATATCGAGTCGATTTGCTGTCGCTTCGACAAATTCAACAAGCTCCGGCGTATAAGCAGAGCTCATATCCGGAAAACGAGGACCTAGCTCTTCTACGTTCGGACCAATTAACGGATTGTCCCCTGTCATGTTTAAATGATCCGTAATAATCATGAGATCGCCAGGCTCAAAGCTTTTATTCATGCCCCCACACGCATTTGTTACGACGATCAGCTCAACCCCCAATTGCTTCATGACGCGAACAGGAAACGTCACTTCTTGCATGGAGTACCCTTCATAGTAGTGAAAGCGGCCTTGCATCGCTACAACCGTTTTACCGTGCAAACGACCAACCACAAGCTGCCCAGCATGTCCTTCTACGGTCGACACCGGAAAATGAGGAATTTCACCATAAGGAATTTTCACTGCCTCCTCAATTTCATCCGCTAATTCACCTAGTCCTGAGCCGAGAATGAGACCGATTGATGGACGGTTTGATAGCTTCCCCTCTAAAAAAGCAGCTGATTGTTTGATTTTTTCAAGCATGTTTTCCATTGGAACCTCTCCTTATTGGTTAATTTTGCTTTACATTTCTTTTACGATTGCTTTAACTAGCGATAGAAATTCTGCCTTCACTCTCTCTGTCGTCTCCATCACTTCATCATGGGAAAGAGGCTGAGGCAAAATCCCAGCTGCCATATTGGAAATACACGAAATACCTAAAACCTCTAGGGCAGCATGTCGTGCAACGATAACTTCTGGTACAGTGGACATCCCCACTGCATCCCCACCAAGTGTGCGAATCATGCGAATTTCAGCAGGCGTTTCATAGCAAGGACCGGTATTTGCTACATAGACCCCTTCCTTGATTTGAATGTTTAATTCTGATGCCTTTTCTCGTGCAAGTGTGCGGAGTCGGTCAGAGTAGGCGTTAGACATATCAGGAAAGCGCACACCGAACGCTTCATCATTCGGACCAATTAACGGATTTTGACTCATGTTGTTAATATGGTCTTTGATAATCATCAAATCTCCTGCTTCAAACGATTCGTTCACGCCTCCCGCTGCATTTGTCACAATTATTTGGCTTACACCAAGCTCTTTCAAAACGCGGACAGGTAAGGTCACCATATCCAAGCTGTAGCCTTCATAAAAGTGAAAGCGACCTTGCATCGCTACAACTTGCTTCCCTTCTAATGTACCAAAGACAAATTGACCCGCATGACCAGCTACCGTTGATACTGGAAAATTAGGAATCTCATTGTAAGGAACCTTCACTGGGCTTTCGATTTCATCGGCAAGGACTCCAAGACCTGAGCCAAGAATGAGGCCGATCGTTGGCTTTTCCGATACCTTTTCTTTTAAAAATGATGTTGCTTCTTGTAACAATTGTGGTTCAATCACAAAGCACCCCTCCTACAATTCAGCTAAAAAGCTTTTTCCGTTTTTCGGTCGTTTGATTTGGAAATTATCAGCAATTGTTGCCCCTACATCTGCAAACGTATCACGTACCCCTAAATCCTTCCCTTTTTCTTGTCCCTTATAATGAACGAGAAGAGGGACATATTCACGGGTATGATCGGTTCCGTGATGGACCGGATCATTGCCATGATCGGCTGTAATAATTAATAAATCATTCTCTTTTAACCGTTCTAAAACCTCTGTTAATTGGCGATCAAACTGTTCAAGGGCTTTTCCGTACCCGATTGGGTCGCGACGGTGCCCATATTTCGCATCAAAATCAACAAGATTTAAAAAGCTTAATCCAGTAAACTCTTTTTCTATCGTGTCCACGAGCTTTTCCATTCCATCATCATTGGAGACGGTCCGAATCGCTTCTGTTATTCCTTCTCCATCAAAAATATCTGAGATCTTACCAAGTGCGATCGAATCATACCCAGCGTCCTTCAATTCATTCAGCACCGTTCGCTCAAACGGCTTAAGGGCATAATCATGACGGTTGGCCGTTCGTTCCCACGCCCCTTTTGTACCAATAAACGGACGAGCAATAATACGCCCAACCATATACTTCGGATCGAGTGTCAGCTTTCGAACCTTTTCGCATATGTCATAAAACTCATCTAATGGAACCACATCCTCATGCGCCGCAATTTGAAGCACTGAATCAGCTGAGGTGTATACAATGAGAGCACCGGTTTTCATATGCTCCTCACCTAGCTCTTCAATAATTTCGGTACCTGATGCCACTTTATTACCTATAATGCTACGACCTGTCATTGATTCAATTTCTTGAATTAATTCAGCTGGGAACCCTTCAGGGAATACCATGAATGGCTCTTTAATATGTAAACCCATTAACTCCCAATGACCTGTCATTGTGTCTTTTCCACTTGATGCTTCAGCCATTTTTCCAAAATGAGCAAGGGGAGTATCGACTTTTTTTATCCCTTGAATGTCTCGAATATGACTTAATCCAAGATTTTCCATGTTCGGCATCGTTAAACCGTTCATTCGTTCGGCAATATGTCCGAATGTGTCAGCACCTTCATCACCAAATTTTGCTGCATCAGGCGCTTCACCGATTCCAACAGAATCCATTACAATTAAGAACACTCGCTTAAAACGATCGTTTCTCACTCATGTCGCCTCCTATTTTCAGTCATTTCTTTACTGTACCCTAAAAGTCTTCCCTTCATTGATCATCTTAGTTGTCAGAAGTCTGACCTTTGAAATGAAGAAAGAACTTACGCCCGTGGGTGATAAGTGGCGTAAACATCTTTAAGTCGTGCCTTTGTCACATGTGTGTAAATTTGTGTCGTGGAAATATCTGCATGTCCGAGCATCTCTTGAACCGCGCGCAAATCAGCTCCGTTTTCTAACAAATGTGTCGCAAAAGAGTGACGTAATGTATGGGGAGTTAGCGGCTTATCAATGTTTGCTTTTGCCACGAGCTGTTTTAATATTTTCCAAAAACCTTGCCTTGTGAGTGGTCGACCGTGATGATTTACAAACAACGTTTCATGCTGTTGTTTTTTAATAAGCTTTGGTCTTCCGGCTTCTAAGTATGCTTCCAAAGCATCAGCTGCAACCTGACCTAACGGAATAATCCGTTCTTTGTTCCCTTTTCCGACACAGCGAACAAAGCCCATTGTTAAATGCAAATCAGTCAACGAAAGCGTCACCAATTCTGATACTCGAATTCCCGTCGCATAAAGAAGCTCAAGCATTGCTTTATTGCGCAAGCTAAAAGGATCTGATCCCTCTGCAGAGTCAAGAAGCGCTTCCACTTCTTCTAAGGATAATACCTTTGGCAACCGTTTTGCCGTTTTCGGAATTTCAACATGCACGGTCGGATCTTGATTGGCTAGCTTTTCACGCAACAAAAATTGATGAAGCGAACGGATCGATGCAATCGTACGAGCAATTGATGTGTCTGCCTTGCCCTGCTCTCGTAGAAAATACAAGTAATTCACAATCGTTAATCGTTCAATTTGATTCCAGTCCTGAACCCCTTCAACATTTGAAAGGTATTTCATATATTGCAGCAAATCGCGGCGATACGATTGAATCGTATTTGTCGCTAATCCTCTTTCTACTTGTTGAAAATGCAAAAATTCTTCTAAATGAGCTTGCACATTATTCGCTCCCTATGTATGGAATACAGCTACTCTCCAAAGTGATAGAAAAGCATCAGACGATCAACCATAGTTCGCTCTTCCTCTGTCTCCATTTTAATCACTTTCACAGCTTTTCCCTTTGGCTCATCATAACGATGATAGCTTTCATACTCTGCGCTTATCCATAGGATACCATAATAAAACAAGAGTGTGCATCCCATAAATATGAGAAACACTTTTATCGTCTGAAAGACAACGGTTAGCAAAGACTTCATTTTATCGCCTCCCTCTTACCAATTCAACTCTTGAAAATAAAATAACGTAAATAGAGATTAGTACAAGGTATGCCATAATTAAGTCTATTTATACCTAAAAGCCAACTTTTCAGGCCCTTTTCTAGTGAAACACGAGCCCTGCAAATGAATGAGAGAAAAATACAAAAATAAAAGCCTCTTCAAATAAATTGAAATGGCTTTTACATTATTAATCCGTGTCTTCTTTTTTTCTGTGAAAAGGGCACGGAGCTTCAGTTCAAATTCATGAAACAATGAAGCCCTTCCACTCGCACCACCTACATTTAAATGGGAAACAGAATGACCTGACGAGCTCGTTTTCACCCGTATAGGAAAAGCTAGCCACTCACGTTGGTTTCTGTTCCCTGACAACGATGGCAGATCCCATGAAACGTCAAGCGATGATCTTTAATTTTAAAATTCCAATCACGCTCAACGATTTTCTCAACATCTCCAAGTAAATCCTCTTGAATTTCGTCAACAGCTCCACATTCAATGCACACAAGGTGATGATGAAAATGAGCAGCCCCTTCTTGTCGCAAATCATAACGGGACACGCCATCACCAAAATTAATTTTATCGACAACCTTTAACTCTGTCAGTAGCTCTAACGTCCGGTACACAGTCGCCAATCCTATTTCAGGTGCTTTTTCTTTAACTAGGAGGTATACGTCCTCTGCGCTCAAATGGTCTTCTTCATGTTCTAGCAAAACACGAACCGTCGCTTCCCGTTGAGGGGTCAACTTATAACTTTGAGAGTGCAGCTGCTTTTTGATTCTGTCAAGTCTTTTCTCCATCTTCGCCCCTCCTTCGACTGATTACCTTTATCCATTATAAGCTTGACGAAAAAGGGTGTCAATTAAGAATCATTATTAATTATAATTCAACAATAATTATCATTTGATAATTATTATATTTTTAATTCAATGACAAACTTCATTAAAGCCGGTGAAACATAGGCTTCGATTCCTGAAGCTATAGCTAAGGTTGCACCAACACATAAGATGAGAAAAGAATAGGATAAAAATTGCGGGAAAAAGGGTTGATTGACACCTTTAATAAATTGATTTCGAATCATTTTTAAACAAAAGGAAATACTCGCTGTTCCCACAACAATAAAGGCAGGAACAAGGATAAAATTTTGCGGCAGTACGGAGACAAACGATAAAAAAAAGCCTGTCATTCCCATTTGATTGACGAGAAATCCGACCGTAAAGCCAACAACAACTCCTTTCAGAAAGAGAAGCACTAAAATAACAGGAAGACCGATAATCGAGAGGCCGAGAATCCACATTAAGCCCACATACTTGGCATAGTGGGCAAAGCTTTGACTAAACATTGCAGCAGATTGGGCAAAGTGCCCTTCCGAAACTTGTCCAAAAAATTGGTTTAAATACATATATAAATCATGCTTTTGTGTCAAGCTTAAACTATTCACAATTACGGCACCAAAGATAATTCCAATGAGGAATAAAACGATTGTAAATAAATAGATTGGCCGGTTCTCATGTACATGGTTGCTCACCATTTCTCGTAGCCCGTGCTTCATTGTGCAAAGACCCCCTCATCAGCTCTTGCTCTACTCTATGAGCTGAAAGAGAACTCTATGACATCTATTTAGGAACCTGAATCGATTCTATCAACCTTTCCATATGCACCTCCACCACCTTTATGGAACGTAAGCTTCCCTATTCGTGCAGCAATGATGGCGTCTGCAATCGGCTTTGAGACGACATCAAGCAGTTCTTCATAGGTTGTTTCGTTGATGATCTTCATGTCTGTACCAAATGCGCTTCGCAATGCTTCCAGAGTTTTTTTCCCAAGCTTTGGGATAAATTCAAGGGGAACTTGATGGATATAAGGGGGGCGAGTTGGTTTAGAAGCCACTTTTGTTCCAAGTTCATGAATTCTTGCTGAGACTCCTTTTATGAATGCTCGTGAACCGCATACTTTGCAAACCTCGTCATTCGTTTTCGACGAACAGCTTGCACAAGTCGTATGATAATACTTTCCGAGATATGGATTTAATCCGTAATTCGCAATAACCCGTGCGTTGTTCCTTTCAAGTAACGCATCTTGAAAGGCATCAAAGCTAGGATTTTTTAGTTGCACAATTTGATATTCACGTGCGAGCTTTTCAAGGGAATGGGCATCTGAATTTGATACAAATGGGAAGCGGTGAAGTTCTTCCAGTGCGTCCGCCATTGACGTATCAGCACTTAATCCAAGCTCCACTGCATCGATCTTTTCCAAATCAAGAATCTCAGCCATACTGTGCTTTACTCCTTTTCCATAAACACTTTTAAAAGGGGTAAACACATGGGCAGGGATAAAGAGCCCTTCTAATTCCTTCACCTTTTCTTGAAGGAGATACCCTCGTTCATAGAGACGCTGTGAGCTCAACGTATAATTTTTCATACGTGGCTTCAGCCAATCACTGAAACAACGCATCGCCTCAATTGTTGGCAAATAGACAAGGACATGAATCGGTCCTTGTCCTTCTTCATCATTCAGCTCAATTTCACTACCGAGAAATAAAGTCGTTTCATAAAAACGAACGCCTCCACCCTCCAGTTCAAAAGCAGCGCCATTCTTCACTGCCTGTTCAATTTCATCTAGTACTTCAGGAACATGACAGTCAATGACCCCAACAATATCAACACCTTTTTTTGTCGCTGCAGCATCGATAATCGCAGAGAGCGTCAGATTACGAGAGGCTGTAATTTTTACTGCCTTTCCAGACATCGTCCTTCCTATATGAATGTGAAGGTCAGCAACATAGTGCAACGGTTTCATCATTATGAACGCAACTCTCTTAAACGTAAAAATTGAACGGCATAAGCTGTCTTCGCATCGTGAATCACTTGATTTTCGACCATTGCTTCAGCCTCTTCAAGTGACACTTCAAGAAGTTCAACAAATTCATCATCATCTGTGTTCACATGGCCCGCTTCAAGGTCTCCTGCAAGGTACAAGTAAATGATTTCATCTGCAAATCCTGGGGATGTATAAAAAGAAAGTAGATATTGAAGTGAACGTGCTTTATATCCCGTTTCTTCTTCTAACTCCCTTATTGCACATTCACCCGGTTCCTCTCCACGCTCTAGCTTTCCGGCTGGAATTTCGACAATTTCTTTCTCAAGGGCTTTGCGGTATTGACGAACGAGGACAAGCTTTCCTTCACTCGTAATCGGTATAATTGCCACTGCACCAGGGTGCTTAACGATTTCCCGTGCACTCTGCTTTCCATCTGGTAATTCCACTTGTTCCACTTGTAAATCAATGACACGACCGGAAAAAATCTTTTCCGTCCGAATCGTTTTCTCATATAGTTTCTTTGACATGACGGACGCCTCCACTCCCTGTACTACTATGCATTTCCTATACATATAAGTGTACCACAGGTGGAAAGCTTAAAGTTCAGCTGAAAAAAGGCGGTGCACAATGAAAGTCTATGTATACAGAAACGGGATTACGATAGCGGGAAAGGCTTGGGAAGTAAGGGCGAAACTACGAGAAGCAAAGAAAAATTTTGAAACGGTTAATGAGTGGTGCCAAGCGGTTCACCCTCCTTCTTCAAAACTGACACGAACCGCTTCTGCGACTCCAAGAAAGAAAGCAGGATCATCAGAATATCCTCTTCCCATTGTTCGAATCGGTTGCTTCGAGCGTTGAAGAGCCCGCTGTACGTTTGCATTCATATCAACCTTTGAAAAAAGAATCGAATGATTCCTTTGCAGCCAGTTTTCTGCTTCTAGCTGTTTTTGGATTGTGTGCTCCCACTCTTTTTTTAATAAAGGAAGTGGAAGCACACTTTTTGCATACGTAAATGCAGCCAAGGCCGTTCTTGTATGATGACTAAGGCCATAATGCCTTACTCTTTTTTCTGAGAAAGATAATCGCGGAATCCAAACAGGTATGCCGTTGAGGGCGCCAATTACATTTGCCCAATCAGCTAAGCACATACCGCTAAATCCGTAAGCTGTTCCAGTACCTACGACACCAGGTCCCAATGAGACCAAAATGGTATCAACCTTAAGGGTTTCGCACGCAAACTGAAGGGCCGATTGCAAAGAGACCGCTTCATACATCCCACCAAACGCTTGACCAATCGTAATCGAATAAAAACCGTCTTGTTTATGTAATTCACGGAGCTGCTCACTGATCATTAATGGTAAAGAGGCGCAGTCATCAAGGATGACACACATTGAGGTCGCTGCTCGTAACTCTTGTGCAACATAATACACAAGCGGTACCATACTGTGAAGCTCTCCAACAAGCACAGGCTTTCGCTGCAAGGCAAACTTTAGTTTAAATTGGTCATGATAAGGGCTTTCCTGTTCTTCAATGGCTAAGACACTATGTTGAATAGGAGTATATCTCGCCTTTATAATATGACCTTTTATATTTGAAACATTGTACGATGCCTGGTGAGCTGTAGATTTCACAAAATCATACCCGCTTGTTCCTAATTTTAAAGCATGAGCTGTCGTGTTTACTGTAATTTTTTCACCAATTGAAACATGGGGTGTACACGCTTTATAAAGAATTGCCTTTTTTGAACCGTTTGTTGTCTCTATGATTTGAATTGCATCATCTTCATACAATATGGAGCGAACAATCGTTTGAAGTTCATCATACATGAAGGGACTCACGCCTTTATCTATCAATTTCTTATCGTAAACATTATCCCCAAGCAAAGCTAGAAATATTAATCTCTATCCAAAATAAACAGCTGAGGGTTGTTAGTTGATGCAAAATATTCAAGGCGAGGAGGATGGGACATAACGAACGTGTATGATTGAAAATACGAACAATGCACAACCTTAGCGGAGGACATAGACCTAGACTCCTACGGGATCAAAGGAAAAAAGGCAAGGGAGAGACCTCACAATGCGTAAGCACGAGGAAGCTCACCAGCCGCCCGCGGAAAGCGAAGTATATTTCCGAAGCGAATGCTATCCATCAACGATCATGACGTTCGGATTTCTTATCAATAAAAACTCTTTTGTCCCAGCCCCTTCCTGTACGTGAGGTCTACCCTTTTCCACGAGAAAGTATGATTACTTCCTCGTTTTACCGTTCTTCAAGCATTGGGTCTACCAACGCCTGAAGCATATTGTACGTCACTTCCCCGTAGATGACATGTTCAATAACACCTGAAGAATCTAAAATAAAGGTAGCTGGTAATCCCGCAATTTGATAGACATTTGCTACGTAGCCATTTTCATCAAAAAAAACAGGCAATGTAATATTTAATTCCTCGATAAAGTCAGACGCATCGTCTAACGTCCGTTCAAACGTTTGCATATTTACAGTAATAACTGATACTCCCGCGTCTTCGTAATCTGATTGAAAGTCCATCAATGCGGGCATCTCATCACGACAAGGCTCACACCATGAAGCCCACATGTTCATCACAACGATATTTCCCCGGTAGTCAGAAAGCTCACCTTGTCTTCCACTATCGTACATTGGCAACGTAAAATCTTGAGCAATCATTCCTCTAGCGTTTCCAACCTCGCGCTCTTTTTGTGTCAACAAAATCGCCGAAATTCCTACCACCGCAGCAATTAAGACGAGAATCGTTAGTCGTTGTTTGTTCACTCTGTCTCCCTCTTTCCACAGGTGTAGCTATAGTACCGACAATTATACGTATGGATAGAGTGACAATCAATGACAAGGAGGTGACATTTTTTATTCTTCTTGCTTTCTTCTCTTTCAGATTAAAAGAAAGTTTGCTAGAATAAATTCATTGTGTATTGTCAAACTCCAACATTCATGCAAAGAATGTCAAAGCGATAAGCACACACTTACACTCATTGTAGTAATATGACCATTTTAAAAAAAGGAAGGTTTCTACATGTCGATCATTGAAGCAATCATTATTGGCATTGTACAAGGGATTTCAGAGTTTTTACCTGTCTCAAGTACCGCCCATATTATCATTACACAAATGCTATTTAACGTTTCCTTTCCAGGGCTTGGATTTGAAGTGTTTTTACACCTCGCTTCAATCTTTGCCGTAATCATTTATTACCGAAAAGATCTACTTGATATCATCACAGGCTTCTTTGGTTTCTTTCAAAACAAAACAAAAGAAAACAAGGTGCAATTTTTATTCGCTATTTATTTGGTTGTAGCAACGGGTATTACTGGCGTTCTAGGTCTTCTTCTTGAAGGATTCATCGGTGATTCTTTAAAAACACCGTCGTTCATTGCTTTTGCTTTAGCCATAACGGGGATCTTTTTAATCATCATTGAGCGCTTCTATAAATATGGCGTTCGAAAAGAAGAGAATATGACGTTTCTCGACTCAATCATAATCGGACTTGTCCAAACACTTGCCGTTTTTCCTGGGATTTCACGATCAGGCTCTACTTTAATTGCAGGTTTATTTGCAGGCTTAAGCAAAGAAACAGCAGTTCGCTTTTCATTTTTATTATCGATTCCTGTAATCCTTGGATCTTCCGTGCTTACAATTGGTGATTTTGTCGATGGCTCGCTAGTCGAAACAATTGGTCTGCTTCCACTAGTTGTTGCTTTTATTACCACCTTTGTTTGTTCATGGTTAGGGATTTTGTGGCTTATTGATTTCTTGAAGCGTAGCAAACTTGTCTATTTTGCTTATTACTGCTTCGCATTAGCATTATTTGTGTTTTTCTTTTTAGAAGGTAACGCCGTGCTTTAATGCTTTCATTATAAACTCCAGTATACAAAATTAAGGACAGCCCGAAATGGCTGTCCCTTTCTTCAAGTTGCTTCCAACACGGGCACATTCCCTTTTAATTGTTCAAAGGTTTTCCGAGAGCATTTTTCCCCAGCTGTCTTTGAAGATCCGTCCCCTTTTCCACAGTAAAAAATGAAAGGGTGTCACAAATAAGACGTGACTACCCTTCGTTTGCTACATCTTAACTGTAGTATCCTGATCCTTAGAGCTGAAGATGGACCGCCATCCCTCTATTGCTAAGAAAATACAGAGGACAAACAAGATAAAACCTGCTCCAAACAGTAGGTAATTTTCTCTCATAAAGTTCGTGTACATGAGGACAATTAAAGCGGACACAGTTACTATAAACATAAAAATCATAGGTATGACAACGTAGAATCGCCTTGCTCCAATTTTCGTTAGCCAAACCGAAACAGCTAACAATGCGAGTGCACCAAGCATTTGATTTGCAGAACCGAAGAGCGGCCATACGGTTTCCCATGTACCAGTGAAAGCGAGTGCACCGGCTCCGATAAGACCTGTCACTGTTGCAACATGGCTATTTTGGAAAGCTTTCGGAGCACGATCTTCACTTATTTCCTGAACTGCATAACGCATGAGACGAGTTGCAGAGTCAAGGGTCGTCATCAAAAATGCTGATGCCGCTAGTGCAGTAAAGGTAACAGCGGTGGCCTCAGGAATTCCCCAGAAGGACATAAAATAACCAATTCCTGCAGAGAAAGCACCAATTGGACCATCATATTCTGCGATACGAGCTGCAAATTGCGCTTGTGTTAAGTATGCGACAGAGCCAATTGCGATAATCGCTAAAAAGGCTTCAATTAGCATACCACCGTAAGCAATAAATTTTCCATTCTTTTCATTATCTAATTGCTTTGCAGTTGTACCAGAGGAAACGAGGGAATGGAATCCAGAAATCGCTCCACAGGCAACCGTAATAAAGAGAATTGGAAATAAAAAGCCTAGTGTTTCATTATGGAATCCAGTAAAAGCTGGCAACTGAATGGTCGGTGATGCGATGATAATCCCCAGTGCCGCACCTACAATCATTCCATATAGCAAAAATGAATTTAAATAGTCACGTGGTTGAAGCAATAGCCAGACAGGTAATACCGAAGCGATATATGCATAAACAACTAAAATGATAGACCATGTTAAAGCACTTAAATGGATTGGGAATAGTAGTCCGATCCAAATCGAAATAATCATTGCGATAATACCAAGAATACTTGCAGTTAATAAATTCATTCGAAGCTGGTTGACAATAATTCCAAAAACAATCGCAACAGCGATAAAGAGCATGGAAGCTGTTGCCGCTTCAGGCACTGCAACAAATGTATTTGCAACTAAAATGATAAAAACACCAACAACTAAGATTAATGTTGCAATTGAAAAGCTGAGAAACAGCACCTGTCCTCTTCCACCCATATATTCCTTGATTACCGTACCTATTGACTGGGCTTTATGACGGATAGAGGCTTGTAATGAGGTATAATCGTGAACACCACCGATAAAAATACTACCGACAACAATCCAAATGACAGCTGGAAGCCATCCGAATACAACCGCAGCGATCGGTCCTGTAATCGGACCACCACCGGCAATCGTTGCAAAATGATGCCCTAGCAAAACAGGGCGTTTTGTTGGTACATATTCGACACCATCATTCATTTCGTGAGCTGGCGTTTTCCTTGACGGATCGACTTTTAATTCTTTTTCTAAAAAGCGACCATACGTAAAATAACCTATTAGTAAAATAACTCCGGTAATGAGCATCAAAACTAAAAAGTTCACTCTACATCAACCTCCCCTGTTAAGGTTTGTTCAAAGCCTTTTAGAAGATCTCTCGCTTTTTTGTTCACATGAATTTCTTTTCTGTCAAGCTGAACGATGGCTATATACCGTTCTGCCCATCCATGTAAACCATATTTCATAAAACGTAGCTTTCTTGATCGCTTCACCTCCTTTATCACATCCCTTTGAATTAGCTGGTTGGTAACAATCACTCCTAAAAAAACAGTTGACATATGTTCTTGCTTTGCTGGTATAAATTCTTTGATCTGCTTATCAATTTCACGCCCGAATGCCGTAATTTCTTGAATAGACAATGGGGATTCTTGTTTTTTTACGAATACATACTGTTGATTTTCAACGCCCCACACCTTGATTGCTTTCGTCATTAAATATTTTTCATCTTTTCTTTGATATTGAGCGTAAAAATCAAGCGGAATCTCACCGATCCTTTCATCACGATATACGTTAAACTGTGTTGTATAGCGATTCGCCATCTCATGAATATATTTATCAATTTTGTTATCGACCATAAATGTCACCTAATTTCTGTCTAAAATCGTTTGACCCCTGATGCGACGAGATTTTGAAACCACCCTATTCCTTTTAAATCAATCGACAACCGATTTTCCTTAAGTGTAATTTGAGGTGCTAAATAAACGGTCAAACCTTCATGTTGAATGATTCGATAATGTTTCGGATGAGCAGGGATTTTACAAAAAAATTGTATTTCCGATACCCCTCCAGTACAACAACTAGGATTCCCCTGATACATCGAGACGACCACATGACTTCCCCGGTCTTTTATCCACGTATATGCGCGTTCGGAAACGCTTACAACTACAGACATGATAAAAAACCCCCCTTTAAAGCTGCGATCAAGAATTATTGTTTTATAATATTCTTATTATTACAATTATACAAAATATTAAAGAGAAAACAACAAAAAAAAAACTCAGCACTGCTGAGTTTTTTTCATCATCCTTTTACAATTTGTTTGACTTCTTCAAGGGTCGGTAGTGCTGTCATTGCACCCCTTGTAGAAGCTGCCAGGGCGCCTGAAACGGACGCAAATTCTACCATTTTATAAATGTCTTGACTTGTTAATGATTTAAACGATTCTCTCTTTTCATTTAACTGATAAAGCAGGCCTGAAACAAACGCATCACCCGCCCCTGTTGTATCAACAGTCTTTACTTTCATTGCAGGAACATGGGTCGTTTCGTTATTCCAATGAAAATAACTGCCTTCTCCACCATAGGTAACAAGAAGCAAGGGAATGTCATACATTTTTAACGCTTGAATCCCTTTCATAAGTTCTTGCTCTCCCGTTATAAACTGCAGCTCCTCATCCGAAATTTTTACAATATCTGCTTCAGCAAGCATGGACATAATTTCCTCTCTTGCTTGCTCCTCACTTTTCCAAAGACCCAATCTCAAGTTCGGATCATAAGAGACCATCATGCTATGCCGCTTGGCTAATCGGACCGCTGTTTTCGTTGCCGATCTGCTTGGCTCACTAATCATCGAAATCGAGCCAATATGTAAAATCCGATGCTCCTTAAAAAGCTCCTCATCGACTTCATTTTCGTTTAAAAACCGATCAGCACTAGGATCAATATAAAAGCTAAAGGTACGCTCTCCTTGTTCATCAAGGGTCACAAACACGACACCTGTTCGTGCTTCCTTTGTAAAGAGCATGTGATCGACATTCACACCGTGATTACGTAAGGTTGATTGCATAAAGCGACCAAGAACATCATCTCCTACTTTTCCAAGAAAAGTCGATTTTGCACCAAGCTTTGCTACAGCAACAGCCACATTCGCCGGCGCCCCTCCTGGACTTTTTTGATACGTTTCATTATTTTTATCTAAAGGAATGAAATCAATTAACGCTTCCCCTAAGCTAATAATTCCGCTCATATTTTCACCTCATTGTTTAGTCGCACGTTCAATCCGTTGAATATGAAGGGTTAAGTAAGCGATTTCCGACTCTGGCAAAAAGAGTTGGTGCGAGGCCTTTAAGAAGTCCGCAAGTTCTTTTGCCAGTTTATAAGCAATCGAATGCTTTGCTTGAATCATCATTAGCATCTCTTGATCGATATCGTGGAAGGATTCACCAGAATGAGCCCGTTTCAAAGCAAAATTTAAATGGGTTATAAGACGCTGGTAGGAAATCGACTCTTCCTCTACTCGCACACCCAAACGTTCTTCAATTTTTGTAATAAGCTCGTTAATAAGCATTGTTGTATTCATTGTTTCATGCATGGTAAGATGGTTCATTTTTGCCGTGTGAAGATGCAGCGCAATGTGACCGACTTCATCATCTGGAAAGGAGATATGTAGCTTTTCCTCGATGAGTTTTTGTGCCCAGCGACCAATTTCATATTCTTTGGGGTACAAGGCACGAATTTCATTTAATAGCTTATTATGAATCTTATACCCTTTTTGAATCCGCTCGATCGCAAATGACAAGTGATCCGTCAAGGCCACATGTATATGTTCATTGAGCTTTGTACCAAGCTCCTTTTCAGCATAAGAAATAATGCTCTCAGCTAAATTAATATGCTCTTCAGGCAAGGTACGGATGATTTCTGCAAATTTTTCATATTCGTGTTCATCCTTCATCACAAAAACCTTCTCAATTTTTTCTGAATTAATGACATCGTTTTTACTTTTTCCAAAACCAATACCTGGACCCATGACAATGATTTCTTCTTGACCTTCCTTCACAACAACGACATTATTATTTAAAATTTTGTTTACCTTCATTTTGAAACGCTCCAGTTTTTTTGTCTTCCTACGATTTTATCGAAAATCGTCACTCAAAAAAAGGTAAAACCCCAAATGGAGCTTCACCTTTAATGTATTAGCCCTTCATTTTAAGCTTTAATAGCGGAGTCTCTCCTGCTTTGACCTCTTTTGCTGCAGGTTCTTTTGAAAATTGAGCAACCTTGTCTGGATTTGTCACTACCACAGGTGTAATGATGCTTGACGCTTTTTCTTTCACAAGGACGAGATCAAATTCAACAAGGACATCCCCAACTTTTACTTTGTCGCCCTCCTTCACATGCGCAGTGAACCCTTCCCCATTCATGGTGACTGTATCTAAGCCGATGTGAAGAAGAATTTCTGCACCACCTGGGGTTTTAATTCCAACTGCGTGCTTCGTTGGGAAGACTTGCATAATTTCACCCGAGACAGGAGCCACTACCTTTCCGTCACTTGGTTCAATGGCAAACCCATCCCCCATCATTTTTTGAGAAAATGTTGGATCGGGTACTTGCTCAATCTCAACATATGTCCCATTCAACGGTGAATGAATGATTTCCTCCTCAGGCTGCACTGGCTTTGCTTCTTGTTTTTTGTCTAGTCCAAATAATTTTTTAAACAATAATAACACCTCTTTTTTTAAGACTATTTGCTGATCGAACTCAGTTACAATCCTAACGATCTACAATTACAACATTAATCACAACAGTCATTTTAATATGGAGCGATTTCTCTTGTCAATTGAGAAGCGTTTCTTTACAATCTTCCCCTTTATTTATTACTTCAAACGTTGTTCATCTTAATCATTATATATATTATTACGATATTTACAAACCATAAAACTTTGAGTAGCGAGTAGATCTCATTGCATTTTGTAAAATTTGTCTTTTATTGTTGAAATTTCCGTACCTTTACCTTTATAGTAATACTAAAGGAGGTGAAAAAAGAACTAGAAAAGAACTAATTAAAAAGTCGCAGAAACACCCTCGCTTTATACCAACATAGAAAAAGCGCAGCTTACATGATTTTGTAAGCACTTTCACGTTCCGATTCCCCGTAAGACCTCCCTCTCAAAATAGGCCGATTGAAAAAATTCTTCTAAAATCTTAATTGGACACGTGAACTTACTTCAGTCTTTTACTTAAACTCCAAACACACAAAACAAACAGAAAAAGCGCTCTTTCTAGAGCGCTTTTTCACATGCTCTCCTGGCTTAATTTTTTCACTTTATCTACATAAAAGAATGTTTCACCGAAAACAGGTGCACTAGTTGTCGAAAACACAAATGAATTTTCTGAATTCCAATTAATTAATCGTTTTTCACGATTTTTACTTTATTATCACGATAAAAAGAAATGAAATGATTTTTTCAACTTTTTTCATAGATTGTCGAATTCTACAAAACAATTAAATACAAAAAAACTATTTCAGCTTTTTCTTTCTTGTAGTATAGTAAAATTTAAATAAAGTATATTTATGTAAATAGAATAAAATAAGGTGTGAGTGATGATGTTTACAGAACGCGATGCGATCAAACAACGGCTTCATGATATTAACGAAGAAAAAACGAAATTATCAAAAGAAAGCCTCTTTCTTCTTAATCGCCTTCGAGAGCTTGACAACTTAGAAAGAAACGAAAAGCTCCCCATTACAGATGAAGAGAAACGGACTTTGGAACCAATAAGTACGCCAACGAGTGAATTCCGCTCCTTGCCAGAGCAACAAGAAAAAACACCGATTCTTTCAAAACTCACCTACTCATTTGAACCTCGTCGGCAGCCCCAGGCCTACAAGCAGACCGAACGAGACATTGAAGAAGTGCTTGAAAACATCAAAACACTGTTAATACAAAAGGGTGAGCCTGTTTCTCGTAAAGAAATCAAAGAGATGCTTCGGGAAAAAGGATTATTAAATTGGGCAAGCGTCGACTACATGATGAAAAAAGTCATGAAGCTCGACCCTTCAATTAAAAAGATTCATCGGGGCTTTTTTGAATATGCATCATCAGATGTTTAAAAAGCTGACCTTTCTCGGGTCAGCTTTTTTGGTTTTTTTTCTGTTCGTATTCCACTCACTTCCTAAAAAATGCGTGCAACAACGTTTTCCTTATTCTTCATAGATCATTTTACGAGTCATTCCCCCATCAATCACAAGGTTCTCTCCATTAATAAAATCATTCTTTTCATCGGCTAAGAACAGGCACGCACGAGCGATATCACTAGGAACCCCGACTCGTTTTGAAAAATGCTGCTCATGGTCAATCGATCGAAGCTCGTTTTCATCTCCCGTATGAATCCAGCCTGGACTAATGGCATTCACACGGATGCCTTCATTTTGAAGGGAAGCTGCTAGAGCGTGAGTAAGCGCGACAACTCCTCCTTTTGAAGCGGCATACGCCTCAGAATTCGGTTCAGACATTGTGGCACGAGTGGATGCAAGATTAATAACTGCTCCTCCACCATTATTTCTCATAATTTTTGCCGCCTCTCGTGTGCAGAGAAAAACACTGCGTAGGTTTGTATGAATGACCTTATCCCATTCTTCGACGGTTATATCAAACAAAGATTTCCAACGTGAAATACCAGCATTATTTATAACAACATCAATTCGACCATATGTCTCATTGACATAAGAAATCATCGTTTCAATTTGCTCTGGTTTGGAGACATCACATAGAACGGCATCGCCGTGTCCCCCATTGTAGTGGATCTCTTTTGCAAGGGCTTCAATTTGCTCCTTGTTGACATCGCATAAAATGACATAGTCCCCATGTTCAGCAAATTCTTTGGCGACAGCCTTGCCAATCCCCTGCCCTGCACCTGTTACAATAACAATTCGTTTTTCTTTCATCTAAAAACCCCTCTCAAATAACAAGTTGTTCATTTCCTTCTATAATACTAATAAGTGAAGGGAGGACGATGAACGTGTCGAATCAGCTTGACCGCATTTTGTTTCGTATCTTTTTCTTTTTTCATTCTGTCGGTGTCATCTTGCTAGTGCTCGATATCCTTCCACTCTTCAATTTTTCAGGTTGGTTTATTCTTACCTTTATCATACATACCGTTGTCTATATCCTAAATAATAGCCACTTACCTATGGAAAAAAACATTCAGCGCCTATTGGACAGAGCGAATGGTGTGGCTTTATGGAATGATGGTCACCATGTTTATGTTGATCGCAATGACGGCGGGTCTATGGCTTGCTTGCATTGTGACAGGAATTCCAGGAGCGGTGCATCTATTCGCCTTCAACCATTCAAAGAAAGCAGGTACGAATGATGGTTATTCAAGCCCAAAAGAGCAAAGCATTTAAAAAAAATATTTTTCTACTATAATTGTTGGTGGCTTTTACGAAGACATTTCCATTCGCTACAGGTAAAAGGGAACTTTGGCATCCCGTAGCCTTGATCAGCGAATGTAATCACAACCTGATTTATGTGTCACTTTATCAGTTATTTTCACTTAATACAGAGATGCACTTTTAGCTTGCCTTAACCTCACGCTTTTGTCGTTCTTCTTCTTTCTGAACAGCTTGAAAGCGCTTTGTCTCCTTTACAATAATCCCTGTTAAAAACAACAAAGCAATTAAGTTGGGAATAGCCATCAGCGCATTAAAGATATCAGCTAACCCCCATACTAAATCAAGTTTCATTCCTGCCCCAATCATGACGACAATCACAAAAATAATTCGATAAATATATACCCGTTGGTCGCCGAACAAATAGCCAAAGCATTTCTCACCATAGTAGGACCAACCAATTATTGTTGAATACGCGAAAAAGATGATTCCAAATGTTACAATCCAACCACCAACCCCTGGTAAGTAATAGTCAAAGGCTGCACCTGTTAAACTTGCAGAATAGCCAGTGTCTTGACCGACATATAGGCCACTCATGACAATCGCCAACCCTGTCACTGAACAAACGATGATGGTATCTAGAAACGTCCCAGTCATAGAGACTAGCGCTTGGCGACCTGGATAATCGGTTTTTGCTGCTGCTGCTGCAATTGGCGCTGAACCAAGACCTGCTTCGTTAGAAAATACGCCTCTAGCTACCCCATAACGAATGGCCATTCCAATTGCCCCCCCTGCAGCAGCAGATGGATTAAAAGCTTCAGTTACGATTAAGGCAATCGCCGCAGGTACTTCTGTTATATTAAATAAAATAATAATAAAGCCACCTGTTAAATAAAAAAGAGCCATAAATGGAACGAAAACTGCTGAAACACGTCCAATCCCTTTAATTCCACCTAATAGAACAATTCCTGTCAAAATCATTAATACAAAGCCCGTAACCCATGGATTGATGTTGAAACTCGAATTTAGCGCCCCCGCAACGGTGTTTGCCTGAGTCATATTGCCAATCCCAAATGAAGCTAAAAAGCCAAATAAGGCAAATAAAACCGCGAGCCACTTCCATCCAAGCCCTTTTTCTATGTAGTACATCGGCCCTCCGGAGATTTCCCCTTTGTGGTTGGTCACACGATATTTAACAGCTAAAATCGCTTCCCCATATTTTGTCGCCATCCCAAAAAGTGCGGCGACCCACATCCAAAATATCGCACCAACTCCTCCCGCGAGAATTGCGGAAGCAACACCGGTTATGTTCCCGATTCCTAGTGTTGCTGCCATCGCTGTCATCAAAGACTGAAAGTGAGAGATATCCCCTTTTGAATCCTCGTCTTTTTTGTTCGTACTTCTTGAAAAGGTTAGCTTTAACGCATACGGTAATTGACGGAACTGCAAAAGTCCAAGTCGGACCGTTAAAAAAATACCTGTTCCGACGATTAATGTTAACGTGACAGGGCCCCAAACAATGTCATTAATCGCATTAATAATGTTCAACATCGCCTCTTCCACGGCCATCAACCTCCTTCTAAATAAAACAATTATTCTTTTATTTTAACGTAATGGCTTAATTTTACAGGAAATTCGCAATAAATTCTAACATCTTTTTCGGCAATTGCAATAACATTTCTTAAGAGCCTCATTGCCATTGATAATTACTACATATAAAATTAGTCATTTTGTTGTGTTTTGCTAAGAGAGCGTATTTTCTATTTCCAGGACTCTCTTAAATTGTTACGCTTAACTTACATTCGATAGGAAGTGATGGAGGTAGTAATATGAAGAAACATTTTGTTCTATCCCTTTTGGCGGTCTTTTTAATTGGAATGGCCCTACCCCAAAAGGCTGAAGCTTTTTTTTCTGATGTAAGATCGAATTACTGGGCAGCCGAAGAAATTATGAAGCTTTACGATGCTAACGTTATTGGCGGTTACCCTGACGGAACATTTCGCCCAAACCAGCCCGTTACGAGAATCCAAGCAGCAGCCATGATCGTACAAGCACTTGATTTAGAACGACAATCAAATCAACCACCCTCATTTAAAGACATCTCTGCCGATCATACAAACATTGAAACGGTTGCAATCATGGAAGAAACAGGGATTATCAAAGGGAGCAACGGCCATTTTCGTCCCTACGAGAATTTGACCCGTGGGCAAATGGCTGCGATTCTCGTCCGTACGTTTGAATTGGATACAGCAGTGAGTGACGCTCATTTCCAAGACATTCAAGCCGACCATTGGGCCTACACTTACATTAATACAATCGCTAAAAATCAAATCGCTTCCGGCTACGAGGATGGAACGTTCAGGGCTTACAATGATACAACAAGAGCACAATTTTCTGTCTTTCTCGTCAATGCACTCAAAACAAAACAACCAAAGGACATTGATGAGAGTTTACTAGGAAAAGTTGGACCTGTGATCGTTGAAGGAGATTACGCTTACTCCATTGAGGATCGGCAGCTCGTTCGCCGTCATGTCGTAAGTGGTGAAAGAGAAACCTTATTAACGCGAGAGGATATTCAGGGGGATCTCTTTGTCAATCCACCGAGCGATTATTATGCTCAATGGGATGGTAGGGGCTTTATTGATGAAACGTCGTTAATGATCCATAACAACACCCTGTACTATTTGGTTGAATACAGCTTCCATACAGGGGGCGCAGTTGAGTATCCTGAATACCATCTATATCAAGCGAACCTAGATGGAACCAATCGTGACTTAGTGTATGGGGAGTCGATGAAAACCGTCGTCCATCCCTATCTTATTGATAAGCATGTGTACTTCATTGATCACTATAACCTCTATCGCGATACGACGATGGAACACAAATTGCTGCGTGTAAATGTGGATACTGGAGAGGTTCAAACCATAAAAGAATTGAACGAATTGCCATATCGCTCAAACGGGCATAGACGTGGTGAATCACAGCCTTATTTGTTTGATTATTACGGTGTATACGCTTATTACATCGAGGATAACCAGCTTATTCGCCTTCATTTAGAATCCCTACGTTCCCAACCAGTCTACCAAGGCGAGGTGGATGACTTCTTTTTCGAAGATAACCAGCTTGTCATTGCAAAA
>NZ_ANNK01000103.1 GCF_000334155.1 Halalkalibacterium ligniniphilum
ATCGTACAAGCACTTGATTTAGAACGACAATCAAATCAACCACCCTCATTTAAAGACATCTCTGCCGATCATACAAACATTGAAACGGTTGCAATCATGGAAGAAACAGGGATTATCAAAGGGAGCAACGGCCATTTTCGTCCCTACGAGAATTTGACCCGTGGGCAAATGGCTGCGATTCTCGTCCGTACGTTTGAATTGGATACAGCAGTGAGTGACGCTCATTTCCAAGACATTCAAGCCGACCATTGGGCCTACACTTACATTAATACAATCGCTAAAAATCAAATCGCTTCCGGCTACGAGGATGGAACGTTCAGGGCTTACAATGATACAACAAGAGCACAATTTTCTGTCTTTCTCGTCAATGCACTCAAAACAAAACAACCAAAGGACATTGATGAGAGTTTACTAGGAAAAGTTGGACCTGTGATCGTTGAAGGAGATTACGCTTACTCCATTGAGGATCGGCAGCTCGTTCGCCGTCATGTCGTAAGTGGTGAAAGAGAAACCTTATTAACGCGAGAGGATATTCAGGGGGATCTCTTTGTCAATCCACCGAGCGATTATTATGCTCAATGGGATGGTAGGGGCTTTATTGATGAAACGTCGTTAATGATCCATAACAACACCCTGTACTATTTGGTTGAATACAGCTTCCATACAGGGGGCGCAGTTGAGTATCCTGAATACCATCTATATCAAGCGAACCTAGATGGAACCAATCGTGACTTAGTGTATGGGGAGTCGATGAAAACCGTCGTCCATCCCTATCTTATTGATAAGCATGTGTACTTCATTGATCACTATAACCTCTATCGCGATACGACGATGGAACACAAATTGCTGCGTGTAAATGTGGATACTGGAGAGGTTCAAACCATAAAAGAATTGAACGAATTGCCATATCGCTCAAACGGGCATAGACGTGGTGAATCACAGCCTTATTTGTTTGATTATTACGGTGTATACGCTTATTACATCGAGGATAACCAGCTTATTCGCCTTCATTTAGAATCCCTACGTTCCCAACCAGTCTACCAAGGCGAGGTGGATGACTTCTTTTTCGAAGATAACCAGCTTGTCATTGCAAAAGGCGATGAATTAATCATCATGAACACAGATGGTTCGAATCAGCGGGAGTATTCCCGTTAGGACGATCCAGCTGAATAAAAAGATGAATCACATGAGGCTGGGACATAACGAACGTGTATGATTGAAAATGCGAACAATGCTCAACCTTAGCGGAGGAAATATACGTAGACAATGGCAAGGGTGAGACCCCACAGTGCGTAAGCACAAGGAGGCTCACCATCCGCCCTCGGATAGCGAAGTATAGTTCCGAAGCAAATGCTATGCATCAACGATCATAACGTTCGGATTTCTCAAAAACTCTTTTGTCCCAGCCCCTTGTTTTTGAATCTAGTTTCTTTTACGTGAACAGGGAAACTATTTAAGAAACTCTCTTCACTCTTTTGTCATTTGCTCGACTACTCAGGTCTTCCATGAAATTGCGCGGGGGTATTTTGAAAAAAAAAGAATACCCCACTTTCTTTTGTTCCAACACCTCATGTTTTATATGCCTCTTTTGCTAACTATATAATGAACGGACATTAGTTTTCAAATAAAAAGCGAAGTACGAATAGGAAAATATAATTTCGTGTTGAATTGCTTATAGGTGAAGTTTTGATCAAATTCTGTTTCTTAATCTGAAGGAGGAGACGAACATGATAAACACCGTTTCTGTGATTGGACTTGGAGGAATCGGCGCCGCCTATGCAAGCAGACTACATGATATGAACCCAAAAAGTATTCAAGTAATCGCGAGTCAAGAACGAATCGAGCGCTACAGAAAACAAGGAATTGCCATCAACGGCATGCGGTACGATTTTCATTATATTGACCCAAAAGAAAAAACGGAACCAGCTGATCTTGTATTGATCGCTGTAAAATATGACGGCCTTGACCAAGCCATTGAAGACATCAAACATCATATCGGGCCCAATACGATCATCATGTCCCTTATGAACGGGATTTCTAGTGAGGAAATTCTTGCTCATACATACGGAAGCGAAAACATTTTACACGCCATGTGCGTAGCCATTGATGCTCTCCGAGACGGTACATCTATCCGCTTTACAAACATAGGAAGGATTTGCTTTGGTGAAAAGAAAAATGCCACGTTATCTCCTAATGTGCAAAAGGTGAAAGAATTGTTTGATAGGGCGAATATCCCCTATGAAATCCCAGAAGATATGCAGCATA
The DNA here is from genome assembly GCF_000334155.1 of Halalkalibacterium ligniniphilum. Lineage (GTDB taxonomy): Bacteria > Bacillota > Bacilli > Bacillales > Bacillaceae_D > Halalkalibacterium > Halalkalibacterium ligniniphilum. Next base: position 2,266 of record NZ_ANNK01000103.1, read on the forward strand.
CCATGTGGTGGAAGTTTATGATTAATGTTGGGGTGAATCAGACGTCTGCCGTATTAAAAGCTCCTTATAAAGTGTTTCAGGAAATACAAGAAGCACATGATTTTATGACCTCGGCCATGAAGGAAGTGATCGTTTTAGCTGAGAAGCTGGGCGTTCACTTAACCGAACGCGATCTAAATAAATTTGACCGTATTTTAAAGGAAGGGCTAAGTCCTGAAGGGAAAACTTCAATGCTACAAGACATTGAAGCTGGCCGAAAAACCGAAGTGGAATTTTTAGCTGGAACTGTTTGTAAGCTTGGTAGAGAACATAATGTTCCTACACCCATTAATGACATGCTTTTTAAAATGATCCGATCGCTTGAAAAAATGAAGGCGTTAAATTAATGGAAAAAGAGGGGTTTACTCCCCCTCTGACTAATCCAACAATCTTTTACAATCGGTCCCACCTTACTCGAAGCAAGCGATTAAACAATGGATTCGATGACAATAACAGACCATCCTTTTCCTTTGTAAGCATTGTAGCCCTCCGTTAAACAATAGGCGTGAATTTCATTGTTTTCAAACGTGTAACCACGCTTATCTCTACCCGACACAACATTATCTACAGCTCTCAAGTGCGTGAGCTTCGTTTTTAAAATCCCTGACCGATCCTTTGAAGCAATCACATATCCTTCTGAATTAATCACATAAAGCTTACTTTTGTCATCAAGCTTGACCCGATCAATGATATCGTAAATGAATTCCCAGTTAAATCTCGTCGTGAAGACACCGATGACCTCTCCAGCATCGTTTCGAACAGGACTGGAATAGCCCATCGTATGTCCACCCACAACAGAGGAATGGTACATATCTGTAACATTAACCTGATTCGTTTGTACGGTTTGTCGAAACCATTCCCTGTCAGCCATGTTTTTGCCAACCTCACTTTGGTTTACAGCTGCGACAATGATTTCTCCCGATAAGTCGACAACAAATAAGTCAAAATACACTTCATAAATTTCATGAATATTTTTCATAAAAGCTTGTGCCGTTTTCTTTGACTCTGGCGAAGGGTTAGTGAGACAATCTTTGATCGCATCAAATGTCGCCCAAGCTTGCACATCACAGTTTCTTTCGAATAAATTCCGGTCAATCTTATCAATCGTATCGAATGCTATATCAACGGTTCGCACAGCAATAATTTCATTCGCTTTGTTTTGAATGCTATTAATCAGCGTTTCACTTTCCTTACTTGCATTCAAGCTTTCCTCAGCAAATTTCTTAATTTCAGTCGCAACGACCGCAAACCCACGACCAGCCTCTCCAGCACGAGCAGCTTCAATTCCTGAGTTTAGGGCTAAAATATTCGATTTCGTTGATATATCTTGAATCTTCTTCATTACCTTTTGCATTTCATGATTTTCTTGCTTTAACTCATTCATTAATACCGACACATTCAAGCTTTTCTCTAGCGTGCTCTCCACAATCTGCATCCCCTTTTATGTATATAATTTCTAATTTAATAGAAATTATATCATAGTTCGACGGTTGTTATTCGAACTTTTCGGAATTTTGAGTGGGATATTTATTATCTTTTACAGCTTTGTAAAAAGTACGGCTCTCTAGGTTCCAACAACTGCTTTGTTTTTGTTTTGCATCGTCGTTACCTCGCATTTTGTTCGTGTTACTTCATTATTTGTAAAACAACTGAAAAAAACTCAATCTCCCTTTATAAATCTTCCTAGCAGGCTTATGTTTTACTCACTCGTACGAATCTGGGTGAACTGCTAGGCTTAAAAAATAAAATGCTATTGAAACTTCTCGTCTGTCTTGTGCTCATTTAAGCAACAAATTGAAGAATATGGAATCGAAAAGTTTATTGAGAAGTGCAAGGACACCATCTTTGACTATGAACGTCAATGGCGAACATTCACAGAAGCCATTGGCTACTGGATCGATATGGATGACCCATACATCACCCTAAAGAATGAGTATATTGAGAGTGTTCGGAATATTCCTATCGATAATCCGTGAAAAAGGATTACTTTACAAAGAGCATAGGATTGCCCCTTATTGCCCTGGTTGTCAATTCATCTTTAAAAGTCGGTTTAATCTATGTAGACATCGATTTTTTGAATTAAAATTTTACTTGGTGTAAAAATTTTCGAAATCAATCCTCCTCTATCCAGATAAGGAGTCACCCCTACCCCTTCTTTAAATTTTCACAAAACTCTGTTATATTATTTTTGAGGGAGGTATGCATTTTGAATACATCAATTCCTATTAGAAGTATCATCTTTTTTATTTTAGCTGCGGTTTGGGCCGTCGCCGCTATTGTATTCTTAGGGGACATGCTGTTTTGGTTATTTATTTTAATGATTGGAGTAAATCTTTACTCTGGTTTGCGATTAATTAAGAAGCAAAGGGAGAGCGATTAGTTGCTATCCTTTTTTTACACATTTGCTGCGTTTAATAATATAACCAATTTAGATATTCTTTCGAGAAAAAACTGCCCTATTTGAATAGAGCAGTTGCTACACCTTGCCATTTAACGTTGTTCTAAGCGTGCAATTCTTTCATCTAAGTCAGGGTGAGATGAAAAAAGTTTCACGATTCCGCCATTTCCGTTAATCTTCATTGTTTGGATCGCAGAATCATCGGTGCGGTCACTAACATTGGCACGCTCCACGTACGCTTTCAACGAACGTAGCGCATGAGTCATTTTATCACGCCCTGCTAAATCAGCGCCTCCTCGGTCAGCATGGAATTCTCGGTACCTCGAGTAAGCCATTACGACAATACTCCCAAGAATCGAGAATAAAATTTGAAAAATAATAATTGCTGCAAATTGAACAATCCCTTGCAATTCAGAACGCACTAAGCGAGACACGAGAATCGCTGCAATTCTTGAGAAAAAGACGACAAAGGTGTTCACTACACCTTGCAGCAACGTCATCGTAACCATGTCACCGTTCGCCACGTGCGCTACCTCATGAGCAATGACGCCTTCAACCGCATCATCATCCATCGTGTTTAATAATCCTTGCGAAACAGCAACGAGTGAGCGTTTCTTTGAAGGGCCTGTAGCAAAGGCATTGACCTCAGCAGAAGGATAAATTCCTACTTCAGGCATATGCGTTAACCCAGCTGCTCGGGAAAAGCGATGAACCTTTTCCACCACGGCACGTTCTTGTGCAGTTAATTGACCATTTTGGTCCAATACTTTGACCTTCATCATTTTTTTTGCTACCCAGCGTGACATGGCTAGTGAGATGAACGACCCTGAAAACCCTACAATTAAGCTAAAAACCATTAGCGCAGTAAAATCAATTCCTAATCCAGAACCACCCGTCTGAAAGGAACCGTTAATGCCTGTAAATGTCGTAATTAACGACCAAACAATGACAATCGTCGTCATGACAAGAATATTTGTAACAATAAGAAGCAATAACCGTTTCCCCATTCTTTCGCCTCCATTTCATAATGTACTAGTATAGTTTAACATGATTCTGCTATCAGATCAGGAGGGGCAGATTTTGAATACCATAAGGATGGGCAGGGATGTATGGAGTTGGATATTTTAACAATGCAAATTATTCTGGCAATCACCTACATATAGACAATTTTAAAGACGAATTTACCCCTTTTATTCAAGCAATAGCTTGGAAAAGGCCTGATGAAAATAGTAATAATCCCTTGTATACACATAAACTAGTATTCGCAGGAGGTTTGCCAAAAAAGGAGTTTTTCAGTACATGATCCATCGGGCAAAATCACAGGCGAAAAAACACAATAAACAATTCCTTATAAAACAACTCATGATCGATCACTACCCAAAAGAAATACTTTTAAAACCATCAATGATTAAACGTACCCCAACGCCAATTAAAACAATTCGAAAAACAAACATAATGACTTCACTTTTTAACCGTTGATTAAAAGCTGCCCCTATTTTAGCACCGAACCATGCTCCTATCGTCAAACATATTGCATAGGTCCATTCAATATTTCCAAGAGCAAGATGGGTGAAAGAACCTGTAATTGCCGAGAAGAAAATGACAAGCATAGAAGTAGCAACTGCTGTTCTAGGCGGAAATTGAAATAGTAAAACCATAACTGGAATTAATAGTGCTCCTCCGCCAATCCCGAATAAACCCGCTAAAAAACCCACGACAAAAGCTACGGTTAAGGCAATTGGTAAATTGTAACCATATTCAATCTCTTCTCCTTCATCATTTGTTCCTTTTATTACAATAGACTTATGAATCTTAATTGGCCATCTATATTTCGATGGCCCAAATTTGTTCTGTGACTAAATTTATTGTTTATAATGTACATGATTTAACGAAATTATAAAATTTGATATTGAATTACCTTTCAATTTTCAATGTGAGATTGGATATTTTCGATAAAACATCAACTCTTATATCGGTATTTCATCGAAATGTACACTAAATCTCCTTAAAATATTGGATAGTTACGTTTTTACGAAACAAACATGCTATAATATAAAATGGAAAATATTATGGAATTAGGAGTTGGAAATATGAGCACTGAAAATAGAGATAATCCAAATGTATACAAATTAATTGCTATCATTTGTCTCATTTTAATCCCACTCGCAGGTGGTATCGGTATTGTGTTCGATATTAATCGAGATCCAATACAGCTTCTTATAATGGCGTTAAGTTTTTCAATACTTAGTTGGATAAATTGGTCTAGGTATAAAGAAAAATCTATTCAAAAGTAATTTAATGCGTGTACCTGCACATCATTCGTCAAAGCTTAGTCAAAGAAATCGTTCCCTTCCGATTTTTGTAAATGCTGTTTATTATTTCTCTCTTATCTTTAGATTTCTCGTCATCATGCCAATTACGCTCATTTTCAGACCTATACCCATGTTCAATTAATTCCTATATATAAACAAATGCCTGAGCTACTTCATACAATGTTTAAAAAATGGAGTTGATCTTCATGGCGAAATGGATTGACGTATCAACATCACAGCATCAATTAAAACTTTTTGATGGAAACAGGCATATAAAAACTTATCCAATCGCAGTTGGAAAAATATTATCACCAACACCTACTGGAACATACACAATTATTAATAAACAATATAACCCTGGCGGATCATTTGGCGTGCTTTGGATGGGATTGTCAAAACCTCATTACGGTATCCACGGAACAAATAACCCAGCTTCAATCGGCAAAAATGTCTCACATGGGTGTATCAGAATGTTTAATCATGATGTTCTAGACTTATCATCTAAAGTTCCGATTGGTTCTAAGGTTTTTATTCATAAATGACTCTATTGAAATGCTATGAAAATAACATTAAAAAAACTACACATTATTTATAGCTTTATGTATTGCATATATGATCTATCCAATTATTCAGTTTGTATTCGTAAAAGACATATTTTAATTGAAATAACTGCATATAAAAAGTATAATAATCCTAATAAAGCATAGTAATATAAAAGACCGTTGGTGTTGCCAACACCAACGGTCAAGCAATAGAGTTGTCCTCAACATTCGGTTCAGCGAAATAGACCAACCCCGAACTTCACAGGCTCAGGGAGGTCTATTTTTTTTTGTCTTTAGACAGTAAAATACTGTTAAATTGACATTTACCTACATTACATGTGAAACTGTTTTGAATACATTTAGAGAAAAGGTGCGTTATAACGCCTGCTATAGGATTTTCAACAAGAAAGGATTTCCTCCCGTAGCCTCGATTAAACTCGTCGCTATTCAGAAAACTCGAACGTTTAAATAACATATAAGTAATTTGGTTCGATTGTTAAGTTGACAGGAGTTTGGCCAATCATTTCCCCATCTCCATGAACCAATAATGGTGATTCAGAGAAAATTTCAATTTCTTTTCCTCTGTAAATGGTTACAGAAGGATGGTTGATATGACGCCCTTTAAAAACCGATGGGAATAAATATAATAGTTCCCGTTTGGTTAATTCTTGTACGATACATATATCTAAAAGGCCATCATTATTTTGGGCATCAGGACAAATGGCCATACCGCCTGCATAAAAGGGTGAATTAGCGATTGCAATGAGCCATACCTTAGTAAGCTTCAGTTCCGTATGGTCAATTTTTAAATGAACAGTCATTGGTTTGTACGCATGCAACACCTTTATGACTCCGATGATGTATGAAATTCCACCCATTCGAGCGATATTAAGTATTTTCTTGTATTTGGAACGATTTGTCGTTAGTGCTACTTGTCCGTCAAATCCCACTCCCACTACTGTAGCAAAATATTTATCGTCAATACGTCCAAGGTCAATCCTTTTTGGTTCATGTCTTAAAATACGCTCTAACGCTTTATCAGATCTGAGCGGGATACGTAATTGTCTACAAAAATCATTTCCAGAACCAGCTGGAATAACTCCTAAAGGTATAGTAGAACCAACTAATCCATTGATTACTTCATGAACTGTCCCATCGCCCCCTACAGCAATAATAACTTTTGTTTGCTCGTTACCGAGAAGTTCATGAACGAATGCAGTGGCTTGTTTCGGCTCCTCAGTAAAGCGAACACAATAGTTGATGTTTTTTTTAAGTAAAATTTTTTCTAAAAGGTGCCAAACTTTTAAAGCTCGCCCGTTACCAGAGACTTTATTCACAATAAAGCAATGCAACAATCTCACCTAATCCATTTGTTTTTACAAGAAATTGTTTCCTTTTAAAGGCATCTATATACAGACATAACCTAATAAAAATATCATTTAGTGAGAAGAAAAAACACGAAGATGGTTAGGCAAAACTTTAAAATGCAGGCTTTTTACATATGCTTTTTCCCCATCGAGATTAAGCGGAGCTGATTTTGGAATCGTAAATTTACATGATTTTATTTTCGTATGAGTGATGACCGAAGGATGTCCAGGAAGATTAAGGATGATTGCAAGTAATGAAATAAACAGCTGAATTCGTTTCGTTTTTTTACAGGTGATCAGATAAAAGAAGCCATCATTATGTACTGAATTCTTGATTAGACGCTCAAAAGGACCAACAGAATTGCCATTCATGATTATAAATAAAGTAAGATCTGATAGGACCCTATCAGGTAAAACTTGAATTGAAATGCTATGGGATTGTTTTGTCATTAAAAATGTTTTAAAAAAATGGAAGCAATAAGCCCACTCACCTAAATAGGATTTTAGAGAAGGGGGAGTTTTATAGGTGATATCCGACAACCAGCCCGCAGCCGCAATGTTGGCAAAGTATAAATTTCCAATTTGTCCTATGTCTATCGGTTTTAGGGCACCTTTTTCAATCACTGAAAGCGCTTCTACCATATTGCAAGGCATTCCGATATATTTTGCAAATTCATTGCTTGTGCCGAAAGGAAAGACTCCTACATTGGGTCGGTATTTTTCTTTCGCTAAAAATTGGAGTGACTGGTTTATTGTTCCGTCTCCTCCTGCAACAAAGATCGCATCCCATCTGTTTTTACATGCATTTTTTATAGGGGTTTCCATATCACTTGGTTGGATTAATTGATGAAGCGTTACACGATAATCCATTTCTGAAAGCTTTTTTAACACAAGAGGGAAGAATTTATGAGCGCTTTTTTTTCCTGAAAATGGGTTGTAAATCAACAATGCCTTTTTGATAGTTGGATTCATCATGAAAACCCCTTTCTAAAAGAGCGTGGGTGAGAATACTTTTTTTCGAGCTCTCGAATCCGATTCATGATCATTAAGGAAACCGAAGAGTAATCCTTTGATTCATTCGAAATGGTAATTTGCGGACCAATGACAATTTTTATTGGAGTACGATATCCTTTATCAACCCCAATAATCGCAATAGGTATAACAGGTACATTTGTTTTACAAGCGAAAAAAGCAACTCCTTTTTTAGGTTGAACAACTTCTCCATTTTTACACCTTTTTCCCTCTGGAAAAATACCAAAGATTTCACCGCTATGAATAACCTTTAAAGCTTGGCGTACAGGTCGGATCACAATACCACTCTGCCGTTCTACCGGAATTGCATATAGGTTCGTAAAAAACCACTTTAGAAAGCGATTATGAAACAATTCAGCTTTTGCCATAAAATGAATGTTTCGTTTGAAAATACAGGATAAAAGGAACGGATCATAATTGCTGACATGATTCGCAGCTACAATCAATGCATGATGATTAGAGATGTACTCTAACCCAATGATTTCTATTCGAAACTTTAACTGGATAAATAGCTTTAGAGCTGGTTTCAGTAAGAAGTACAGCATCATTAACGACCCTTCCATGTCTCATTTTAGTGACTATCCTATTTTTTCTGTTTTTCCTACTTCCAAATACAGTGAATTTTTTCCTCTTTTACAAAAAAGTCTGGATTGAATGCGAAAGAGAAAAGTATAAGAGTAAATAAAGAAAGGCAACCTAATTCTGCATAAGATTAATTTTATAAGAAAATAAAGAGGATGAAGAACGTGTTATATGCCTTAATTATTATCATGATTGTTTTAGTAATCATCTTTTTGAGAAAAGCTCTTCAACCAGCTAATCAGTCTTTGGAGCATAAACAAGTTACGCCACCCTCACATCCAGTCATCCTTCTAATGATTGATTCTTTAATGAATGAACCTCTTCAAAAAGCGGTTAAAGAAGGGCGTGCCCCAGCGTTTAAATTTTTAATGGAACATGGACACTACTACCCAAACGTCATTAGTAGCTATCCTACGATGTCAGTGACAATCGACAGTACGCTTTTAACTGGTACTTATTCGGACAAGCATCAGGTCCCAGGTCTAGTCTGGTTTGATGAAACCCAAAAGCGACTCGTTAATTATGGAAGTGCAAGAGCAGAGGTGTTTAAATTAGGCATTAAAAATGTGATGGAATACATTTTATATTGTTTAAATCACTCTCACCTTAGCAATGACGTGGAAACGATTCACGAAGCACTAGACAAGATAGGCTTACAAAGTGCATCAATAAACGCACTTGTCTATCGGGGAAATGAAAAAATGATCCTACGTCCTCCGAAAGCATTGTCAAAATTAAATCTCATGCCCAAATTCCAAGTCCAAACTCCATTCCTATTTTCTTATGGGGCACTGGCGCAATATCACCCAAAAAACAATCAAAATAATCAACCATGGAAAGCTTTTGGGTTTAATGACAAATTTACAGCGGAAGAACTAAAATATTTCATTCAAAACCGAAAACTTCCTTCTTTTACAATTGCCTACTTTCCAGATCTTGATAAAAATGTTCATAAAGAAGGTCCAATTCATCCTATCAACGGGATTGAAAAAGTAGACAAGGAACTTCAGGAAATATTAAATGTGTATGGTTCATGGGATAAAGCCTTAAAAGATGCGGTTTGGATCGTGATGGGGGATAGCGGACAAGCTGAAGTTGGAAAAGACAAAAATCGCTCTTTAGTCGAGTTAAGGTCAATTTTAGATTCTTATAAAATACATGATGTTAAGGAGCCGGTAAAAGAAGATGACCAAATCGTTCTAGGATTAAACGAACGAATGGCTTTTATTTATAATTTAGATCAAAATATAACAATTGAAGAGATCGTTAAACATCTAAAGCAAGACGAGCGAATTCAGATCATTGCGTGGAAAAACGGTACCAATGTTAATGCCGTTGCGGGTGGTAAAAACGGAGTATTTACCTTCCGTCCAGATGGAGAATATACAGACGAGTACGACCAGTCTTGGTTCTTAAACGGTGAATATTCCATATTAGATCTTTCAATAAACGAAAAGTTAGTTGGTTACGGTGTTTATCCGGATGTGCTGGCTCGTTTACACAGTTCGTTACATTCCCATTCCGGCAACTATATTATCGTTGATGCGAAGCCTGGATTTGAATTTGTGAGTGAAGGAACTCCTACTCACCCTGGAGGCGCAGCACACGGGTCCATACACAAACAGGATTCTTTGGTTCCAATGATTGTAACAGGTACAAGCACGAAACCTGAACATATGCGAATCGTTGATTTAAAACCTTGGATTTTACACTTATTGAGACAGGGAACGGACAAACAAAACAATATTGTCGAAAAAAGGTTTGATTAAATTTTTATAAATGAAAGAAATAAGTTCATATTACTTTACAAAAGCGGTGTAGAGGTCAGTACTTAAATCTTCTCCTCATTCAATTTACAAGCAGTTTTCATCAAATCAAAAAAAGAGGTGTTATACCATGTTGATTAAACATCAGCGTAGGATACAAAAATTCAATCAGCGGTTTAAGCCGTTTATTGAAAAAATCAAAGAGGTAATTGAAATTTTTTATTTATTGGAATATGAGGACATCATCAAAAAAAATAAACCTAAGTAGGAGCATCACTTGTTTAAACTGACTGAATATCGCTTTATCATAGCCGCATTGTTAAAAGATGCATGACCTTAAGGAAATGGTCACCATCTTTTTTTAGTACCCCGCTTTTAAATTTTAATCCAGTATTAAGTTTTGCATAGAAAGCTTTCCCCTTGAACATATTACTACATGTAAATATTTCTAAAAAGGTGAGATGTCTTGAAAGCATTACAATTTGATTATACACTGCCACGTTATCTTTTAAGCAAAGTCGGAGGAAGGTATCTCCCTTCGGTTTATTGGCATTCGCGGCTGTCATGCTTACGATTTTGCGAACAGCCGGAACCGAAGCTACCGAATGAGCACTGGGTTAAGGTAAAAGTTAAATATAGCGGCATTTGTGGCAGTGATCTTAATCTTATCTTTCTAAACGATAGTCCTGCTACTTCACCTTTTGTATCATTTCCTTTCACAATCGGTCATGAAATCACAGGGGAAATACAAGAGCTAGGGGCAAAGATTTCTCATTTCACAAAGGGCGATCGCGTTGTCATCGATCCACTCCTATCATGTATGACCCGAGGAATCGTGAAGCCTTGTCCCTCATGTATCAAAGGTAATTATAGTTTGTGTGAACAAAAAACAGAAGGAGATTTGTCACCAGGTTTGTTAATTGGTGCCTGTCGTGATACAGGTGGTGGCTGGAGTTCATATGTGGTAGCACATAAAAGCCAAGTGTTTAAATTGCCAGATGAGGTCGACGATTTAAATGGCGTGATGGTTGAGCCATTTAGCTGCGCTTTACATAGTGTTTTAAGGAATCCTCCAAATAAAAACGACACAGTTCTTGTTATAGGTGGGGGGGTCATTGGAATATCTGTGATCGCTGCGATACGGGCGTTGGATATTCCTTGTAAAATTGTGGCGTTAGTTAAGCATGAGATTCAAGCTCAGTTTGCCTCTTACTATGGTGCAAATGATGTTATCTATCTCCAAAAACCATCTTATATTCAACAGTTAACTTCCTCTCTTGATGCAAAGGTTTTAAAGCCGTTATTTGGTCCAAAGGTGATACAGGGAGGGGCCGATACAGTTTTTGAATGTGTTGGTAGAAAACAGAGTATAAATGATGGGCTTCGGTTTTCAAAAAATGGTGGAAAGGTTGTCCTTTTAGGATTAGCAGGCATAATGGACGGAATTGACTGGACGACAATATGGCTAAATGAGTTAAATGTCAAAGGGTGCTTTGCTTACAGTACGGAAGAATATCGAGGAAAAAGACTTAGGACGTTTGAGATTGCGATAGAATTAATGCGCCTTGGTAAAGTCGATCTTTCCCCTTTAGTCACCCATCGATTTCCATTAGAGAATTACTATCATGCATTTCAAACAGCAACAAAAAAAGGCACTCGTTCTGCCATAAAAATTGTGTTTGAACCTTAAAATAATAGAATAATTTGAAGGGGGCATTTACATTGAATTCATTTGCAATAACTGGTATCGATAAAAGTCCATTTCTCATATGGTTTACAGAAGGATTAAAGGGAAAATTCTCAGCTCAAGGATACAATTATTATGAAAAGCCGGTAGATGATATTCGTATTGTTTTTAATGTAATTGATATAGAAAAACCGCGTCCTTTTCGCAGACAGCAACAGGCAACCTTTGTCATTTCAATCGTGGAACAGCATGAACATCCTGAAAATACCTTTGAATCTGCTTATCCATATTTGATTAGGTCCTTAGCAAACCATTTGATTTATATCATCCACAACAAAGAAAAAACAGAAGTTTATTTCATTACTCCTGAACAAGGTTTTTATAATTTGACATATCAACCTACAAAAGAAGAAGAGTTTTTTAATAAAATTTATGAAAAATTAGAGCCGATTGCCTCATCTCAATTAGTAATAAATAATGAGTTTATCGAGGACCTACATGAGGAACTTTGGATTGGTAATGAGATTACAAAAAAAATGTATGTCTCCGGGAAAAAATTAGATGAGATGAATTTATTGCCAGCCCCATTCCCATTAGAAAATTATTTGACAAGTCGGGATATGCGACAATTAAAGAAGCTGTATGGAATCGGCGGACTTAGCTATGGAAATCTGAGCAGCCGTCACGATGAAAACAGTTTTTGGATGAGTGCAAGTGGGATTAATAAAGGCAATATGCGGGTGATTGGACAGGATATTTTATATATTAAAGGATTTAACCCCCAAAAAAACGCAATGGAAATTAGCGTTCCTCCTAATATTTCGCCGAAAAGAGCTTCTGTTGATGCCATAGAACATTGGATGATTTATAAGGAGCATCCTAAGGTTGGTGCGATTGTCCATATTCATGCTTGGATGGATGGGATACAAGCAACGGAAATAAACTACCCGTGCGGCACGATTCAATTAGCCGAAACGGTAGCCGTTTTGATACGAAAGGAAGCCGACCCATCGAGAGCAATAATTGGACTTAAAAATCATGGACTGACAATTACTGGTCCTGATTTAGACGATATCTTTGAACGAATTGATGGAGAAGTTCTTTCGCAGATACCAATGTCAAGTTAATTAAATGAAGCTTCTATTAATTGATCCCTTTGTTTCAAAGTATCTCTGCAACAAAGGGATCGATTTCTTTGTTTACTTCTAACTTTCCTAAAGCGTGAATGCACGTGATTGACTGTACTGGGTTTATCCCTGCCATGCAGCAGGTCCTGTGATTTGCATTGTGTAATGTTTCGCATTTTGTAAATGCCTTTCAGCATGATCCTGCCAGAGTATAATATTTTGAACAAACAGTTTGTAAGCAGTAGGGGCGGTATCCCTCATGACATTTAACCAATTTTGTACATTACGGTCCCTCTGTTCGGAGTTTTTGATGCAGGAGATCATGCTTTGGACAATGGTCCACTCACGTTCACCATTCACTAACCTTTGTGCGGAGCCACTTGCGGTTATCCGATGATAGGAGGCAGGGACAAGATGTGAATGCATCTCTGAATTTCCTTGTAAATCTTTTGTTTCAGGAATATAGTACAACTGCGTACTCATAGAACAAACCATCTTTTCACTATACAAACTAAGATTTAACTCCGTTGCAACGGATTCCCACATTTCGGTTTGTCTCAATAAGAAAACACCTTCTTAGAAGAATATAGGTCATTCACTTAAATAGTGTATGTTGAAAAAGCTTGGGTAGTGTCAATAAGTTTGTGTAACTGTTTTAGAGTACTCCTCCGGGCACAACCTTAGCGAAGTATATTTCCGAAGCGAATGCTATGCATCAACGATCATGACGTTCGGATTTCTCATCAATAAATACTCTTTTGTCCCAGCCCCGATTACTACTCAATAAAATTACCTATTAAAGCTCTTAAATAACTCCTATAATAAAGAATTAAAAACGAATAGAGATGGTTGAATTGTCTACTTGGGAGATGGCTGGTTATATTCTGCTATTTTTAATCATAATTTGTCAAATTTATTCTTATTGTTGAGTTTTTAAAACCATCAAAAAGCGGACAAAAAGAATACAATATCATGAATCACTAGCATTGCATAAATATAGCGGAAATTTTCAGTCTATACTTCCCCTTCAAAGGACAAAAAGTGTACCAAAGAATGACAGACTGTTTACCACTGCAATCCATCTGGTAATAAAACATATAAAACCATCGTTTTGAGAATCAAAAATGTTATAAAAAATTGATTGAACTAAGATCCGTCTTCTGCAAACAATCTAAGTTAACTCTTGTACTACGCAGTAGACAGATACTGCGTAACAAATAATTTTTTTATGAAATAAAGTACTTTATTTAAAAGGTTTTATTGATCGGGTAGGTGTTCAACAATCGGGCCAGATTGTGGAGGAATGGATTTACTTAATCATATAATTTATTATTAAACAAATAGATAGTTATACTTAAACCATTATGGGTAAAACCAATAAGGGGGAACTAGCATGACAAAGAGAAATAAAATCAGCGATAAAAAAGAGTTGTCACAAGAACAAAGTGAAGAATTACTCAGAGTATTGAAAGCCCGTTTTGAGAAAAACATGAACCGCCATAAAGGTCTTGAATGGGCTAAAGTCCAAGCAAAGCTGAATGCAAATACTGAAAAACTGTGGTCGCTCAATGAAATGGAAAGAACTGGCGGTGAACCGGATGTTGTTGGTTATGATAAAAAGAAGGACGAATACATTTTTTGTGATTGTTCAGCGGAAAGTCCTAAAGGCCGCAGGAGTGTTTGTTACGACCGTGAAGCGCTAGAGTCAAGAAAAAAACATAAACCTGAAAATAATGCTATTGATATGGCAACTTCTATGGGCATAGAACTTTTGACTGAAGAACAATATCGAGTGTTGCAGAAACTTGGAAATTTCGATATGAAAACGTCGAGTTGGGTGCAAACACCCACTGATATTAGAGAACTCGGAGGTGCACTTTTTTGCGATCGTCGCTTCGGTCACGTCTTCGTGTATCACAATGGAGCAGAATCCTACTACGCTGCCAGGGGTTTTCGTGGCTCGCTAAGGGTCTAAATTTTGCACAGAGAGATAAATTTGAATTTGAGAACGGATTACTTAGGGAAGTTTTAATTTTATTCTTCAACTAAACCAGCTAATAGTTTGCAAATATTCTTCAAAAAAACTTAAAAAATCTCATGCTATACTAAATTTATGCATACCAAATAACCCTCCAAGGTTCATTGTTGCGCAGTACAATAATACTGGAATTACCAAAAATATGAAGAGACAGTTGCATTCTAATTAAATGTCTTTTCGTATTTGATCTATACTCAGTAGATAAACTTCTATTTCAGATGACTTTGTGAAGTAATGCACTTAAATTAATAGGCGCTATTGTTGAATAAGAGTAGAAAAAAAATTGATCTACTCAAGGAAATGGAGAAATACTCTCACAGCATCGAAATAGGACGATTCAAGCTGATTGCAATAAATAGTGAATTGGAAAGAGAAGTGCAGCGTGAGCAATTCTATCATGAACTTGCACACATCCTAAGACACGCCGGACGACAAATCATGATGCCAAAAGCTTTTAGAGAACTGCAAGAATGGGATGCAAATAACTTTACGAGGTATGCAGCATTGCCACTACATATGCTAAGAGAGTTTAACTTGAATGATGATAATATCATCGATCAGCTTTCAGAAGAATTTAAGGTTACAAAAGGACTTTGCGAGTATCGACTTGAGAGGATTTATGCGAATCTAATAAACATTCGTAAGTGAAGATGAAGAGATTAAAATGAATTATATAATAAAGTTTTAATAAATGGTGTTATAATGTTATACTTGTAGTATAAAGAGAATATAATAAAAAAAGACCGATGATGCTGCCAACACCAACGGTCAAGCAATAGAACAGGTTCCCTCTAGGGTAGTCAGCCGGTTCGATAAAAATAATCCACCTAGCCTCGTAAGCTCAAGGGTGGATTATTTTTTTTGGTTAAATGACAGTACAGCTACAATCAATGTTGCAAATGTAATCATCAGCACCAAAGCTTGAAACACCGTCATTGGCATCACCCCCTTTCTGTTTGGGGATGCGCCGACCACCCTTGAGTTTCCCTATCCTATTAAATTGAATTATATCACATATTTTCCTTGTATGCTCACTTATCTCACGCTAAAACAGAATATACGTTCGTGTTATATTTTTCTATTTTGCAAGCATAACTTAGTAAATGAGGTGTTCCCCCATGCGTTGCGTTATTTACCGTCGTGTAAGTACAGAAGACCAGGTAAAGGAATGGTTTTTCCCTCGGAGCTCAAAGGATGCGTCTAACCGCTTTTGCTGAATCACAAGGCTGGATGATTGTGGATGATTACGTGGATGAAGGCTTCTCAGCAAAGAACACGAATCGCCCTGCTATGCAGCGTTTGATTGCTGATATTAAGCAAGAGAAGTTTGATGTTGTGCTTGTATATCGTCTTGATCGTTTTGAAGCTTATGGACTTACATAAGGTTGCTTTTTAGTCCTCTACAGAAGTGTTTGACACTTCTAGTGCTACTGGGAAGAATGGTTTACACAATCATTAGGACGCTGGCTCAGTGGGAGCGTGAAACGATTAGAAAACATATTTTGAGATTACGTTGTAGAGAATCGAAACGGCTAAAAATTTACACACAAGATAATTAGCCTTTCAAAACACATCTTCCCTCTCCCCTCATGCAAAAAAACCCACCTAATTCAGGTGAGTCATGTCACACTATCCCTTTATCTTCACATCATATGCCTTCAACCAGTAATCCATCTGGATAAAATGAGCAAGAAGTTGAGGCTCGGTCATAAGTTGCCTGAGCTATCTGCTGGTGTGCTTAGCTTTTAACTAAGTTTTCATCACAAAGTTGAATACACTTTTTATATGTTTGTGATAAATAATCAAGGTCTGTGTCAATAAGTGGTTCAAACATAAAGGAATTTATATGAATATGTTCAGGAGTTAGTATCATAACCTTTTCCAATAGTTCTCTAGTGTCTTCATTAATAATTCTCGTACTACTTATGACTTGATCATAAAGATAATAAGTTTGATTTGGTACATCCTTAACAAATTCCTTTTCTAATAATTTAAGCATTAACTCTTCAGCTTTTAACCTAATTGCCATCGACAAAACAATTTTATTTTCAAGGGAATTACTAGGACTCTCTGTTTCAATAATCTGATTCGTACAATCATATATTGTATCTAAAACACGTTTAGATTCTAATTTTACTAATAAATTCTGATTAACCTTAACATCAGGTATAATATCCTTATATATTTGAAACAAAGTATTCCACTTTATCTCTTTCGTGTCTTTTTTAATATGCAATAAAGATGTAAGAGTCTTAAACCACTTCTTATTATTAATTATCTCATCTAAATTTCTAAAAAAAGGAATTGAAGCACAAGGAATAATTGCAGATTCCTCCTCCTTTTTCATTGTAGCTATCCAGAAAGAAAAAACATTTTTCAAATAGACTCCTTCTTTATTAGGTCGACCATTACCAGTAAGTATAAT
>NZ_ANNK01000104.1 GCF_000334155.1 Halalkalibacterium ligniniphilum
TATTAAGCAAGAGAAGTTTGATGTTGTGCTTGTATATCGTCTTGATCGTTTTGAAGCTTATGGACTTACATAAGGTTGCTTTTTAGTCCTCTACAGAAGTGTTTGACACTTCTAGTGCTACTGGGAAGAATGGTTTACACAATCATTAGGACGCTGGCTCAGTGGGAGCGTGAAACGATTAGAAAACATATTTTGAGATTACGTTGTAGAGAATCGAAACGGCTAAAAATTTACACACAAGATAATTAGCCTTTCAAAACACATCTTCCCTCTCCCCTCATGCAAAAAAACCCACCTAATTCAGGTGAGTCATGTCACACTATCCCTTTATCTTCACATCATATGCCTTCAACCAGTAATCCATCTGGATAAAATGAGCAAGAAGTTGAGGCTCGGTCATAAGTTGCCTGAGCTATCTGCTGGTGTGCTTAGCTTTTAACTAAGTTTTCATCACAAAGTTGAATACACTTTTTATATGTTTGTGATAAATAATCAAGGTCTGTGTCAATAAGTGGTTCAAACATAAAGGAATTTATATGAATATGTTCAGGAGTTAGTATCATAACCTTTTCCAATAGTTCTCTAGTGTCTTCATTAATAATTCTCGTACTACTTATGACTTGATCATAAAGATAATAAGTTTGATTTGGTACATCCTTAACAAATTCCTTTTCTAATAATTTAAGCATTAACTCTTCAGCTTTTAACCTAATTGCCATCGACAAAACAATTTTATTTTCAAGGGAATTACTAGGACTCTCTGTTTCAATAATCTGATTCGTACAATCATATATTGTATCTAAAACACGTTTAGATTCTAATTTTACTAATAAATTCTGATTAACCTTAACATCAGGTATAATATCCTTATATATTTGAAACAAAGTATTCCACTTTATCTCTTTCGTGTCTTTTTTAATATGCAATAAAGATGTAAGAGTCTTAAACCACTTCTTATTATTAATTATCTCATCTAAATTTCTAAAAAAAGGAATTGAAGCACAAGGAATAATTGCAGATTCCTCCTCCTTTTTCATTGTAGCTATCCAGAAAGAAAAAACATTTTTCAAATAGACTCCTTCTTTATTAGGTCGACCATTACCAGTAAGTATAATTTTTTTGTTTTTTAACCTTGATGCAAAACATTTGTTTCGGTCAATTTTCAATCTAGAGCAACATTGCCTGAAAAAATCATAATTATGCGTAAGTATTAACATATCAATATTTTCAAATTCACTTATATCTTTTAAATAATGAATCATTGCATGTTTATTTTTATAATCAAAAGAATCAGCTATATCATCAAAAACAATTAAATGTCTCTTATTGTCAACAACGGATTGAAATTCCCTCTTTTCAACGGTCCCAAATTCCCTTTTATCCCAAGGTTCATTGTTGCGCAGTACAATAATACTGGAATTACCAAAAATATGAAGAGACAGTTGCATTCTAATTAAATGTCTTTTCGTATTTGATCTATACTCAGTAGATAAACTTCTATTTCAGATGACTTTGTGAAGTAATGCACTTAAATTAATAGGCGCTATTGTTGAATAAGAGTAGAAAAAAAATTGATCTACTCAAGGAAATGGAGAAATACTCTCACAGCATCGAAATAGGACGATTCAAGCTGATTGCAATAAATAGTGAATTGGAAAGAGAAGTGCAGCGTGAGCAATTCTATCATGAACTTGCACACATCCTAAGACGACATTATGTTTCGCTCCCTTCTAATATGCAAAAAAACCCACCTAATTCAGGTGAGTCATGTCACACTATCCCTTTATCTTCACATCATATCCGGACGACAAATCATGATGCCAAAAGCTTTTAGAGAACTGCCATCCCATTTGTGATAGTCGTTCGAATAAAAATAATCCACCTAGCCTCGTAAGCTCAAGGGTGGATTATTTTTTTTGGTTAAATGACAGTACAGCTACAATCAATGTTGCAAATGTAATCATCAGCACCAAAGCTTGAAACACCGTCATTGGCATCACCCCCTTTCTGTTTGGGGATGCGCCGACCACCCTTGAGTTTCCCTATCCTATTAAATTGAATTATATCACATATTTTCCTTGTATGCTCACTTATCTCACGCTAAAACAGAATATACGTTCGTGTTATATTTTTCTATTTTGCAAGCATAACTTAGTAAATGAGGTGTTCCCCCATGCGTTGCGTTATTTACCGTCGTGTAAGTACAGAAGACCAGGTAAAGGAATGGTTTTTCCCTCGAGTTGTTGTATCTTTTAATAAAACTATTGAACACATAGGAAGTACTTCTGTTGAAGGGTTAGGTGCTAAACCCTTATCTTTAGATGCATCTCATCCTAAGACACGCCGGACGACAAATCATGATGCCAAAAGCTTTTAGAGAACTGCCATCCCATTTGTGATAGTCGTTCGAATAAAAATAATCCACCTAGCCTCGTAAGCTCAAGGGTGGATTATTTTTTTTGGTTAAATGACAGTACAGCTACAATCAATGTTGCAAATGTAATCATCAGCACCAAAGCTTGAAACACCGTCATTGGCATCACCCCCTTTCTGTTTGGGGATGCGCCGACCACCCTTGAGTTTCCCTATCCTATTAAATTGAATTATATCACATATTTTCCTTGTATGCTCACTTATCTCACGCTAAAACAGAATATACGTTCGTGTTATATTTTTCTATTTTGCAAGCATAACTTAGTAAATGAGGTGTTCCCCCATGCGTTGCGTTATTTACCGTCGTGTAAGTACAGAAGACCAGGTAAAGGAATGGTTTTTCCCTCGAGTTGTTGTATCTTTTAATAAAACTATTGAACACATAGGAAGTACTTCTGTTGAAGGGTTAGGTGCTAAACCCTTATCTTTAGATGCATCTCATCCTAAGACACGCCGGACGACAAATCATGATGCCAAAAGCTTTTAGAGAACTGCCATCCCATTTGTGATAGTCGTTCGAATAAAAATAATCCACCTAGCCTCGTAAGCTCAAGGGTGGATTATTTTTTTTGGTTAAATGACAGTACAGCTACAATCAATGTTGCAAATGTAATCATCAGCACCAAAGCTTGAAACACCGTCATTGGCATCACCCCCTTTCTGTTTGGGGATGCGCCGACCACCCTTGAGTTTCCCTATCCTATTAAATTGAATTATATCACATATTTTCCTTGTATGCTCACTTATCTCACGCTAAAACAGAATATACGTTCGTGTTATATTTTTCTATTTTGCAAGCATAACTTAGTAAATGAGGTGTTCCCCCATGCGTTGCGTTATTTACCGTCGTGTAAGTACAGAAGACCAGGTAAAGGAATGGTTTTTCCCTCGAGTTGTTGTATCTTTTAATAAAACTATTGAACACATAGGAAGTACTTCTGTTGAAGGGTTAGGTGCTAAACCCTTATCTTTAGATGCATCTCATCCTAAGACACGCCGGACGACAAATCATGATGCCAAAAGCTTTTAGAGAACTGCCATCCCATTTGTGATAGTCGTTCGAATAAAAATAATCCACCTAGCCTCGTAAGCTCAAGGGTGGATTATTTTTTTTGGTTAAATGACAGTACAGCTACAATCAATGTTGCAAATGTAATCATCAGCACCAAAGCTTGAAACACCGTCATTGGCATCACCCCCTTTCTGTTTGGGGATGCGCCGACCACCCTTGAGTTTCCCTATCCTATTAAATTGAATTATATCACATATTTTCCTTGTATGCTCACTTATCTCACGCTAAAACAGAATATACGTTCGTGTTATATTTTTCTATTTTGCAAGCATAACTTAGTAAATGAGGTGTTCCCCCATGCGTTGCGTTATTTACCGTCGTGTAAGTACAGAAGACCAGGTAAAGGAATGGTTTTTCCCTCGAGTTGTTGTATCTTTTAATAAAACTATTGAACACATAGGAAGTACTTCTGTTGAAGGGTTAGGTGCTAAACCCTTATCTTTAGATGCATCTCATCCTAAGACACGCCGGACGACAAATCATGATGCCAAAAGCTTTTAGAGAACTGCCATCCCATTTGTGATAGTCGTTCGAATAAAAATAATCCACCTAGCCTCGTAAGCTCAAGGGTGGATTATTTTTTTTGGTTAAATGACAGTACAGCTACAATCAATGTTGCAAATGTAATCATCAGCACCAAAGCTTGAAACACCGTCATTGGCATCACCCCCTTTCTGTTTGGGGATGCGCCGACCACCCTTGAGTTTCCCTATCCTATTAAATTGAATTATATCACATATTTTCCTTGTATGCTCACTTATCTCACGCTAAAACAGAATATACGTTCGTGTTATATTTTTCTATTTTGCAAGCATAACTTAGTAAATGAGGTGTTCCCCCATGCGTTGCGTTATTTACCGTCGTGTAAGTACAGAAGACCAGGTAAAGGAATTCCCCAATCTTGACCATAGTTTCGCCACTCCGTTAGCGTTTTGTTTTGAAACTATTGTCCGTTATTTTAGGGGAATTTGAAACCGTTGTTATTAGGGATTTTATCACCGATGCTTACACTTATCAGATTTTTTTATAGTTTCCATTTTAAAAATCACGTTTAGAAAGTATAGAGCTCTTTTTTCACCAGTACTAAGAACTCCTTGTAAGTCATCAAAACCCTTTACCTTTTTTTCTGCTGAAGTTCTATCTTTATATTCAAATACAATCTTGGGTATTTGAGTCCTTAAGATAACATCACTCAAATTTTCTATATGCAAGTTAAACGGTACAATAAATCTATCATTAAATTACCTCTTGCCATTTTGTTCTAGTTTCATTTGCCTTTTTTTCTAATTGTTCCAATAGTATTTTATTTGACTCCAGCATAGTGCAGAAATCAAATATTAACTCACGTAAAGAATTTAAATTTGACAACCAGAAATTCTTTTCTAAAGTATGCTCTTGATCAATTAAAGTAACCATCCAAGGGTTACTTGTTAATATATCCCTCAGTTTTTTTGTTTTTGCATTTTTCAGAAGAGATTCTATATCATCAAATATGGCTTTCATTTCAGGTTTAGTAAAAATCTTTTGTTTCTCAAGTTCAATTAATTTCAGATAATCTTTTTTATTTTCTATTTTTGTTCCATCTTTCAGTAATAACGTATGTGAAGATTCAAAGAAACCTACGCTAGCCAAAGTTTTTGATAAAGTAGTAGCATTTGCTGGGTCAAAACCTTTTTTCGAGAATAAATCAGAACTTTCTAATAAATCGTTATACCAACAATATTTCGTTATCTTCTGGTATGATTTATGTATGAGATTGGTTATATTGTAAAGTTCTTCACTTAAACTAACGGGCAGTAATGTTGAACAAGGGACATTTACTAAATGAATTAGGGGAGGAAGGAATGGATAAGGAAATAAGAATTGAAGAGTACAATCCAAATTGGTCGAAACAATTTGAAAATGAAAAAGCGAAACTAAAAGAAATGCTATCTGACAAGGTTATATCTATTGAACACATAGGAAGTACTTCTGTTGAAGGGTTAGGTGCTAAACCCATTTTAGATATTGCTATTGGAGTAAATGATTTTGAGGTAGTTAACGAATTCATTGAGCCTTTGAAACAAATAGGATACGAATTTGTCTATCATAAAGAGTTTCCTGAAAGACGCTTTTTTAGAAAGGGAAAATGGAGGGCTGGTACACATCATTTGCATTTTTATCAGTTTGAAGGAGAACACTGGAACGATCAAATTTTGTTCAGAAATTATTTAAGAAGTAATCCTGATGTTTCAAAAGAATATCATCAATTAAAGGTTAATTTAGCAGAAAAGTTTCGTTTTGACAGAGTTTCATATACTGAAAATAAGGCTTCTTTTATCCATAATGTATTACAAAAAGCCAAGAAAGAAGAACAATAAATATGAATTTCATTGTGCTAAAGGGGGCGTTAGTTAAACAAGAGCTATCATTTATAAATGATCTTTGCTGCATAGTATACTTTGTAAAATTAAATAAGCATTAAATACGTTAGGCATTGATGTGCCGACGTTTTTTTATCATGTCTCACATTATATGAATTAAGTTAATTTGTTTATTAAGACCGCTTTCTAGACCCCTACCATAACAACAAAAAGAGCGTGACCACACGCTATAAAATGTGTAACATTATATAAATGTCTTTAATTTTAAGGCTTTTAAAAGTTGTTGTATCTTTTAATAAAACAAGGATACTGTGCAGCAAGTAATTAACCAACTGCACATAGGTAAGAATAGTTAGATAATTCTTTTAATTTTTTATTTTCTGCTATTATTTATATGTGGATGTTGGTTACCTTGTGAAGTTATTCACTTAAACTAACGGAGCAGATTGGAGGAAATAAAGCTGATTGCAGTAAATAGTACATTGGAAAAAGAAGTGCAGCGTGAGCAGTTTTATCATGAGCTTGCACACATCCTAAGACACGCCAGACGACAAATCATGATGCCAAAAGCTTTTAGAGAACTGCAAGAATGGGATGCAAATAACTTTACGAGGTATGCAGCATTGCCATTACATATGCTAAGAGAGTTTAATTAGAATGATGACAATATCATTGATCAGCTTTCTGAAGAATTTAAGGTTACAAAAGGACTTTGCGAGTATCGACTTGAGAGGATTTATGCGAATCTAATTAACATTCGTAAGTGAAGATGAAGAGATTAAAATGAATTATATAATAAAGTTTTAATAAATGGTGTTATAATGTTATACTTGTAGTATAAAGAGAATATAATAAAAAAGACCGATGATGCTGCCAACATCAACGGCCAAGCAATAGAGTTGCCCTCAATAGGCGCGGCTCATTTGGTTAAGTGAAATAGACCAACCCCGAAGTTGATCGGCTCAAGGGAGGTCTATTTCTTTTTGTCTTTAGACAGTAGTACAACGAGAACGCCAAAAGCAATCATCAGCGATAGTGCTTCGTATACTGTCATAAGCCTCACCCCCTTTCTATCGGGAGTGAGCCAGACCACCCTTGAGGAGCCTTATTCTATTGCCTTAACGATTATACCACAATTTCCAGTTGTTTACCCTCCCTATCTACGTTAAAATAAGAACAAACATTCCCGTTTTATTTTCAATACATTACATAAACTAAATAATATGAAACAGAGGTGATCCCCCATGCGTTGCGTTATTTACCGTCGTGTAAGTACAGAAGACCAGGTAAAGGAATGGTTTTTCCCTCGAAGCTCAAAGGATGCGTCTAACCGCTTTTGCTGAATCACAAGGCTGGATGATTGTGGATGATTACGTGGATGAAGGCTTCTCAGCAAAGAACACGAATCGCCCTGCTATGCAGCGTTTGATTGCTGATATTAAGCAAGAGAAGTTTGATGTTGTGCTTGTATATCATCTTGACCGTTTTGAAGCTTATGGACTTACATAAGGTTGCTTTTTAGTCCTCTACAGAAAGTGTTTGCCACATCAAGTGCTACTGGGAAGAATGTTTACACAATCATTAGGACGCTGGCTCAGCGGGAGCGTGAAACGATTAAAAAACATTTTGATCTTGTTTGTAAATTTTTAGTGATTTCGCTCCTCTACAACACATCTTCCCTCTCCCCTCATGCAAAAAAACCCACCTAAATCAGGTGAGTCATGTCACACTATCCCTTTATCTTCACATCATATGTCTTCAACCAGTAATCCATCTGGATAAAATGAGCAAGAAGTTGAGGGCCGGTCATAAGTTGACCAAAATACGGCTTTGTAAACGCCTTGCCTCCTGTTTCTGCTAGGTTTCGGAGCTTTTCTCGGCTGGCAAATTCGAAAAG
>NZ_ANNK01000105.1 GCF_000334155.1 Halalkalibacterium ligniniphilum
GGTAAAGGAATGGTTTTTCCCTCGAAGCTCAAAGGATGCGTCTAACCGCTTTTGCTGAATCACAAGGCTGGATGATTGTGGATGATTACGTGGATGAAGGCTTCTCAGCAAAGAACACGAATCGCCCTGCTATGCAGCGTTTGATTGCTGATATTAAGCAAGAGAAGTTTGATGTTGTGCTTGTATATCATCTTGACCGTTTTGAAGCTTATGGACTTACATAAGGTTGCTTTTTAGTCCTCTACAGAAAGTGTTTGCCACATCAAGTGCTACTGGGAAGAATGTTTACACAATCATTAGGACGCTGGCTCAGCGGGAGCGTGAAACGATTAAAAAACATTTTGATCTTGTTTGTAAATTTTTAGTGATTTCGCTCCTCTACAACACATCTTCCCTCTCCCCTCATGCAAAAAAACCCACCTAAATCAGGTGAGTCATGTCACACTATCCCTTTATCTTCACATCATATGTCTTCAACCAGTAATCCATCTGGATAAAATGAGCAAGAAGTTGAGGGCCGGTCATAAGTTGACCAAAATACGGCTTTGTAAACGCCTTGCCTCCTGTTTCTGCTAGGTTTCGGAGCTTTTCTCGGCTGGCAAATTCGAAAAGTGGACTGTCTTTTTGATTGACGATTTGGAGCATTTCCTTTTGAACTGCTTCGGTGTAGCTTGGGTGGTGTGTTTTTGGGTACGGGCTTTTTTTGCGATAGAGGATGTCATCTGGCAGAAGTCCTTCTAGCGCTTTTCTGAGGATGCCTTTTTCTCGTCCGTTGAGGCGCTTCATTTCCCACGGGATATTCCAGACATACTCGACAAGGCGGTGATCTGCGAAGGGAACGCGAACCTCGAGGCTGGCCCCCATGCTCATTCGGTCCTTGCGCTCGAGCAAAGTCGTCATGAACCAAATTTTATTTAAATAAGAAATTTCCCTGCGGCGCGCCTCTTCACGTGTATCTTTCTCGTATGTTGGCACTTCCTTAATCGTTTCTTTGTAACGGTCATACACATAGCTTGGTAGATTCAGCTTCTTTTGCCATTTTTCATTTAGCATCTCTTGCCGTTCATCAGCTGAGCGCATCCATGGGAAGCCGTCATAATTCATCACGTCCGGTCGATGAAACCAGGGATAGCCACCAAAAATTTCATCGGCGCACTCCCCTGATAAGCCAACAGTCACATCCTGTTTAATCTCTTTACAAAACCACAGTAGCGACGAATCCACATCAGCCATTCCAGGCAAATCTCTCATGATGACAGCTTGCTTCAATTGGTTGGCAAGCTCATCGATTGAAATGACCGCATTATAGTGGTTGGTACCAAATGCTTCTGAAACGATATGAATCCATGGGCCATCGGCATTTGGTTGAAAATCATTCGCTTTAAAATATTTGTCGTTTTCATCATAATCAATGGAATAGCTGCGAATCGCTCCTTTCCCTTGTTTCTCGTATACCTTTGCGGCAAGTGCGGTTAAGGCGCTAGAGTCCACTCCTCCTGAGAGGAACATACCAACAGGGACATCGGCAAACAGCTGCCGCTCCACAATGTCTTCTAATAATTCACGAATATAGGCTGCCGTTTCCTCCACATTGTGTTCATGTGCTTTACTTTCTAACGACCAATACCTGCTCACAGATACCCCATTTCGATCATAGACCAACAAATGGGCTGGTTTGAGCTCTTGAATGTCTTCGAATACTCCGTGTCCTGGTGTCCGTGATGGACCTAGACCCATCACCTCCGCGAGACCTGTTTCGGCGACAATTGGTTTCATATTGCGATGGGCAAGGAGTGCCTTGATTTCTGAGGCAAATAAAATTTGACCTTGTTTAATTGAATAAAACAGTGGCTTGACCCCTAATCGATCTCTTGCCATAAACAAGCTTTCATCCTTGTCGTTCCAAACCGCAAAGGCAAAAATTCCGTTTAGTTTTTCGAGGCATTGATTGCCCCACTCAATATAGGATTTCAAAAGCACTTCCGTATCGGAATGACCTTTAAACTCATGCCCTCTCTTCAATAATTCCTTCCGAATCTCCTCTGTATTATAGAGCTCTCCGTTGTAAGAAATTGTATAGGCTTTTCCATTTACAGTACGGGTCATTGGCTGAACCCCGCCTTCCGGGTCAACGACCACAAGACGGGCGTGACCAAAGGCTGCGTGCGTTGTTGACCAAATGTTCAAATCATCTGGCCCACGATGCTCTAATGTCCGCACCATTTTTCGAACCTCTTCCTCCTCTATACGCATATCCCGTCGCCAATCAATCCACCCCGTAATTCCACACATCTTTTCATCAGCCCCTTTTGGCAAGTGTTTCTCCTGTTTTTAGCTACAAGCTACTTTTCTCTATAACTTTCCTTCATGTTCTTTCTCCCCGCATTCACACACACTATTCTATTCAGTCATTTGTCTAGGTGTGTATCACGATTATGGAACCAGAGTGATGGGGATGGGGAGTGATGGGGAATGATTAGGAATGACGAACACAGCCTTTCATGATAAGGCAAAACGTATGAAGAGCTGATAGAGATAGTCAGGATTCTTCTTTATGAGAAGGAATCGTAGTGGAAAAGATCATTGACGTACGAAATATGAGCAAATCCTTCCATCGATTTTCATTGAACAATCTTAACTTCTCTGTCCCAAAAGCGGTGATTGTCAATATAGTTGTCGCATTTAGTTACTTTAGGATTTACAAAAATGTCGTCCATCCTTGAGTTCAGTCAAGGCTACCACTAGGAAAATTTCCTCAAAGGGTCGTTTTTCCCCTCATCTCGCATCGGATTGAGCGCTACTTGTTCATTGGGTGCCCAATGTCTTGTACCTCGTGCCAAACGCTCTGGATGCTTTGCTTTCGCAGCTTCGTATACATCTTTTCGCTTCTCCAAAATTGCTACATGTTCTCCCGTATGACACTATACAGCATTAGCGGAAGCTGCTAAATTTCATCTAAAGATGTTTTTGTTAGGATAACGAAATAACATTGAGAATACGTAATCATAAGTTAGCTGGCTTCTTTTCTTAAGCGCTGAATCTAAAATATGAAATCTAGTGAGTTTCGAATAGAGTAATAGAGTACTTTACTATTATTATTACATCCAATCCATTAAAGAAAAAAATAGGAGGTACAAAATGAACTAACCCAGGTTCCTAGGATTCTTTTTAACATTAACGCTTTTAGTATTTTTACCTTTTGCTTTCAACGGAAACGCCCAAGAAAATCAAATTAATAACGATGTTGACGTTTCTGAGCAAGAATTAAATTCATATTTATTGAGCTAGGTACACCTGAAAATGCACTCGACAAAATGGATTTAGACATGAAAAAAGAGTTGTATCTAAAATGAAAGATGATGAAAATGTAGAATTCTACTCATTTGAAGAACATGACGAAGAGCTTCCTGAAAACGATATAACTTTTGGTTCTTTTATTTACATGTCAGGAAATAGAATGTACGGCACAGTGACAGCTGATTGGTCTTGGGATAGAAGAGACACTTTTAATGACCATTTTGGATACGCTCTTCCTAATGACTGGGACATAATAGAAGGAACTGAAAGTTGTCGCACTTATTATTGGAATCCAAATCAAAACAGATACGACTATGTAAGTAAATGTGGTGGTCTCCCTGTAGAAGCTAATATGTATGGAGCAGCTTGGAAAACCCATAATGATGCAGTAGGAGAAAGAAGAACAAGACTTTATTTCGACGCTAATGCAATGACTACAAACCCTCAACGTTCAGTTGTAGTAAGATATGCCCATGACGATACTAGTTGGGGAACGGCTTCTGTTGGAGTTAATATAGGCTTATTATTATCTGTTAGTTACTCAGCTAATAGTGGTTCAATTAAAACAGCTGGTACTCGCTTTAATTTCTAAAATTTCATACAAAGCTGTGGTTCTATAACCACAGCTTTGTATGCCAAAAAAGGGGATATTTTAATGACTATGGGAGAAGATGCACTTAGTTTTTTAAGAATAATTTTACTTTTTACTACCTTGGTAATAGCTATATTCCAAGTGCTTATTTTATACTTTATTTATAAAATTTACTCTTTAACAAAAGAAATGTTATCGCAGAATAAAAACAAAAATAAATGAGCTGTATTTTGCAAGTAGACACCCATATAACGAATGTTGCACCATGTGAAGGAATAAAATGAATCCTGGCGAACTAATGATTGCGGCTGGCGAAGGTAGGTCGTGACTCTATGGTGTAACCGTAAAGTAGACTGTTCACACGACCAGTTGCACCACAGACTGTTGCCCTTTTGATATGAGTCGATTCCCCACTTCTGGTCACTTATTATGTTCGTGGGTCGCTAATGCAAGCCTTTTACATGCCCACCAAGCCACGTAATATCCCATGTCCCTACTTGGTTTGGTGATGT
This sequence comes from Halalkalibacterium ligniniphilum, assembly GCF_000334155.1. Classification (GTDB taxonomy): domain Bacteria; phylum Bacillota; class Bacilli; order Bacillales; family Bacillaceae_D; genus Halalkalibacterium; species Halalkalibacterium ligniniphilum. The sequence continues at coordinate 4,402 of NZ_ANNK01000105.1, forward strand.
GGCTAGATGGCTTTCAGGGATTCTTCGCTCAGACTTTTGACTACAACCTCACTGATGTTGCATCTTTTCTTCACGTAATACACGATAAAACGTTGATTCTGAGGCAATGTAAGTCCCTTTGTCCGCAAGCTTTCGCACAATTTGTGTCGGTGGTAAAGGTACAGGTCTTTTCACAAGTGGACGCTGATCCACCTTTACCTCCCCCTCTGCCACTGATATGGAGTTCCTTGCAAGCCTTCGCTAATCGCGCACCATTTTGGTTGGCTTCTTGGATGAGTTCAACAGCTAATGCGCGATTTGATGGGCTACTCATTCTTCCTCGTCGTCCCCCAAAATCGCTTGGGCCTTTTCCTTCTTTTGTAGTTAGGTTTCATTCATCGCAAACGTCTCCATCACGATTAAAAACTTATCTTGACTGCCCCACTTGTCGCTTGTTGTCCATTTCTAGGCGTTGCCACACCAGCTGCGCATGCTTCCTTGCGCCACTTGTACAACGTCACTTCTGAGATGCCTTCTTCTTTCGAAATTTTTGCCACTGATTCGTTAGTTGGCGCCATCATACGTTGAACCATCGCTTCTTTTTGTTCCTTCGAATATCGCACTCTATTTTTCCCTTTCATATCGATCGACCTCCGTGTTATATTACTTAACTCTAACACTAAAGTATCGTACGACATCTATCCTAACAGAGGGGGAAAGGCTATCTAAACAATCTGATCGGATCAAATGCTTCAGGACAACGTTAATTAAAATGCTCATGAATACACCGTATCCTCACCAAGGGGATATTTATTGTTCGGGCAAAGCTATAAGAAGAAACAAGCGTTGGTTTTAAAGGAGTGACGAAGCACCGTGAGCTGCTTGAACGCTACAATGGTGGATAACTTTTCATCGAGCCGATTAAAATCGATGACTTGCTTTATTATTACCAGAAAGGATCTTCATGATAATGTTTTGGGCATTGGCTATAGTTCTTTTAGGGGCGCTCCTCTCCTACTTAAGCTGCCTATAACCTCGTTCAGAGAAAGCAGCATTAAACCGTCTATCCTTCCTTTCCGAATGAGTGGTATGCTGTTAGATATAGCCCTCATGTTTATGAAAAACATGAAAAGCTGCCGCACCTATTGAAACGATGGGCAGCTTTCATCAGCAATTTTTTTATCAATTGGAGGCATAAGGATGGACCAGCGTTTTTTACTGAAAAAAATCGAGCGGATTGTGGCAAGCTATACGAACGACACGATGATCCCCATCACAGAACAAGAACAAGAAGGATTGATCACTACCATCTTGACACAGGTCCAAGCCGAGACAAATGAAGAACTAGAAGAGACGATTCATGATGTGTGCTATAGCTATTTTTTTAGTGAACAGGACAGAGTTTAGAGACTAAGATGTCCTGCAACTTTCATTAAAATTTGTATAAAGATAAAGAGGCTGTGACGTAACGAACATGTATGATTAAACATGCGAACAATGCACAACCTTAGCGGAGGAAATATACGTAGACTCCTGCGGGATCAAAGGCAAAGGTGAGACCCCACAGTGCGAAAAGCACGAGGAGGCTCACCAGCCGCCCGCGGAAAGCGAAGGATATTTCCGAAGCGATTGCGATGCAGCAACGATCATGACGTTCGGATGTATCTTCAATAAAAACTCGTTTGTCCCAGCCTCTTTATCAAAAAACAGTTTAATTCTCGTCATGATTATTTGTCTCTTTAACCTAAATTATACTTCCATAGCCAAGCAGCGGCCCCTATAGAAAAAGATAAAAACTCGTTAGATCATCCCTAAATAGCAGAACAGATATAATGAAAGCAAAAAAGAAGTAGAAAAGTAAATTTACAAATTTACTTGCATTTAATTTCATTGTCATTTTGTCCGCTATCCATCCACACAGCACACTGTATAGTAAAACAAA
>NZ_ANNK01000106.1 GCF_000334155.1 Halalkalibacterium ligniniphilum
TCGATGACTTGCTTTATTATTACCAGAAAGGATCTTCATGATAATGTTTTGGGCATTGGCTATAGTTCTTTTAGGGGCGCTCCTCTCCTACTTAAGCTGCCTATAACCTCGTTCAGAGAAAGCAGCATTAAACCGTCTATCCTTCCTTTCCGAATGAGTGGTATGCTGTTAGATATAGCCCTCATGTTTATGAAAAACATGAAAAGCTGCCGCACCTATTGAAACGATGGGCAGCTTTCATCAGCAATTTTTTTATCAATTGGAGGCATAAGGATGGACCAGCGTTTTTTACTGAAAAAAATCGAGCGGATTGTGGCAAGCTATACGAACGACACGATGATCCCCATCACAGAACAAGAACAAGAAGGATTGATCACTACCATCTTGACACAGGTCCAAGCCGAGACAAATGAAGAACTAGAAGAGACGATTCATGATGTGTGCTATAGCTATTTTTTTAGTGAACAGGACAGAGTTTAGAGACTAAGATGTCCTGCAACTTTCATTAAAATTTGTATAAAGATAAAGAGGCTGTGACGTAACGAACATGTATGATTAAACATGCGAACAATGCACAACCTTAGCGGAGGAAATATACGTAGACTCCTGCGGGATCAAAGGCAAAGGTGAGACCCCACAGTGCGAAAAGCACGAGGAGGCTCACCAGCCGCCCGCGGAAAGCGAAGGATATTTCCGAAGCGATTGCGATGCAGCAACGATCATGACGTTCGGATGTATCTTCAATAAAAACTCGTTTGTCCCAGCCTCTTTATCAAAAAACAGTTTAATTCTCGTCATGATTATTTGTCTCTTTAACCTAAATTATACTTCCATAGCCAAGCAGCGGCCCCTATAGAAAAAGATAAAAACTCGTTAGATCATCCCTAAATAGCAGAACAGATATAATGAAAGCAAAAAAGAAGTAGAAAAGTAAATTTACAAATTTACTTGCATTTAATTTCATTGTCATTTTGTCCGCTATCCATCCACACAGCACACTGTATAGTAAAACAAAGGGAAAAACATACAATAAGACTGCAAAAATAAGATACCAACTTTGCTCAAAAGTAAAAGACAATAAAACAGTTATTAGTATAACTAAAATGAATGGTGTGATGAATCCTGAGCAACCTTTTTTTAATATTCATTTAACCGGTCCTTAGTTCGGCGTGATGATTTCATAGAAATCTTACTTTTGACGAAATTGCTTTCCTGCCAGCTTCTCAAGAAGGCGAGGTGCAACCTGATAAATCGTCGCGCCAATGTTCATCCACCACGGAAGATTAAGCTCGCGCCTTGGCTTCTCTAGAAGCCGAATGATTTTTTCCGAAACATCCTCAACATCGAGCATGTACCGTTCAATGTTTTTAACATAGGAACCACTTTGGTCAGCTTGCTCAAAAAAGGGGGTCCGTATGGGTCCAGGGTTGATGGCACTCACATGAATCCCCTTTTCTTCAAGCTCCATACGTAAGCTGTTTGTAAAACCAAGCACCGCATGCTTGGTAGCTGCGTAGACACTTGATTTTGGGGTTGAAAGCTTCCCTGCCTGTGAGGCAATATTTACAATATGACCTTTCCCCTGGCTTACCATTGTCGGGAGCACGCTGTGCGTCACTGCCATTATCCCAAGGACATTTACATCAAACATCATTTTATTATTAGTCATGTCACTTTCTGAAAAAAGCTCAAATGTTGCGTAACCAGCATTGTTCACTAATACATCTACTCCACCGACATCATCTATTGCCTGGTTAATGATTTTTGGAATCTGATTATGATCTGACACATCGAGGGGATATACATGAGCCACCCCCCCGTTTCGTTCGATTGCTTCTTTTGCAGAATCAAGCTTTTCTTTTGAACGAGCGAAAAGCACTGAAGTGGCGCCACGTCTTGAGACATCGAAGGCCAATTGACGACCAAGTCCACTTGAGGCACCTGTAATAAAAATGATTTTATTTTGAAGCATTGTTTTACTCCTTTGACAATCAATCTTTTTTAATCATAACGAAGAATGAACGGTGTTGAAAGGATTAGTTTTTATTCACCTCTTGAAATTGTCAGATTATATCTTGACGACCTTTTAAATACGTCTTATAATGAGTTCAACTAAAAAAACGAATGCTTTGATAGGGATTAGTAAGTAGACATTTATGTGAACAGAAAGTGGCACCCACCGGCTGAAAGGTCCACCACCGCTAAATCTGCTGAACCTGCCCTTGAGCAGTCAGGTAAAGCCTGAACGTCCTTCCACGTTACGGGGTTAAAGTGGGCATTTTGCCAACAAAGGTGGTACCGCGGAATCAATCCTCCGTCCTTTTTTTGGACGCGAGGTTTTTTTATTTTCCAGCATTAGCTAGACATCATTTTTACTTGCAAAAAGAGGGGATACGCATGGGAAAACGACGGATCGTAGTAAAAATTGGAAGCAGCTCCCTAACCGACAAAAACGGCTCCTTAAGCAAATCAAAACTACAAGAGCATGTGGAGGCGATCGCTTTGCTCAAGGGTCTTGGGCATGAGGTCATCCTCATTTCCTCAGGGGCGGTTGCTGCCGGATTCAACGTTCTCGGCTATCCCGTCCGTCCGACGACGATGGCTGGAAAGCAAGCAGCAGCAGCGGTCGGTCAGGGGCTTCTTATGCAGCATTATACCGAAGCGTTGAAGGCTCACAGCATCGTGACAGCTCAGCTTCTGTTAACACGGCAGGATTTTCAAAACCGCACCCAATATTCAAACGCCTATGCGTCACTTTCAGAATTGCTGAAGCGTGGAGCATTGCCAATCATTAACGAAAATGACTCCACCTCGATTGAAGAGCTAACCTTTGGCGACAATGATATGCTTTCAGCTCTCGTCAGCGGCTTAGTCCACGCAGATTTGCTTTGTATTTTGACGGACGTGAATGGGTTATATGACTCAAATCCAATGAAAAACCCAGATGCGAAAAAATATCATTACCTCCCTCACCTTTCCAATGAGCTGATTGAGCAGGCGGGAGCAACTGGCTCAAGCGTGGGCACAGGAGGCATGAAGTCAAAGGTGCTTGCTGCAAAAACCGCCCTTTCCCTTGGGGTTCAAGTGTTTATCGGCAAGGGAAAAGGTCCTTCAAAGCTAATAGATATTTTAGAAGGTAAAGGCGATGGCACTTACATCGGAGATGCTTCTGAGCTTCCTGTTGGCAACAAAAAACAATGGATTAGTCTCCATTCACAAGTATCTGGAACCATTCAAATTGACAGTGGTGCGGAAAAAGCACTGATTTTAAAGGGAAAAAGCTTGTTACCAGCAGGGGTTATCCATGTAGAGGGACATTTTGAGCCTGGAGATGTGGTGACAGTAGTCAACCGAGACAACCGCATTCTTGGAAAAGGGCAAATTTCTGTATCAGCAGAGCAATTAAGAAAAATACAAGGCCGTTCTAGTGAGGAAGCAAAACAAGTTACCTCCTTACGCCGGTCTGAGGTCATTCACCGTGATAACTGGGTAAGCTACTCAAAGGAGACGATGAAACAATGAGTGAATTAATTCAAAAAGCACAACAGGCACAGCAAGCGAGTAAAACATTAGTAATTCTGTCAACAGAATCAAAAAACGAAGCACTGAAAAAAATGGCGGAGCAACTCATTCAAGAGCAAGCCTACATTCTTGAGGAAAACGAAAAAGACTTGGACAAAGGTCGCCAGCAAGGGATTAGCGATGCTCTTTTAGACCGTCTCTCCTTAACGGAGGAACGGATCAAAGCAATGGCCGAAGGATTACTACAAGTGGCTGAGCTTCAAGATCCTGTCGGTGAATCGCTTGACTTATTTGAACGGCCAAACGGCATCAAAATTGAAAAAATTCGCGTGCCACTCGGTGTCATCGGCATGATTTATGAGGCGCGGCCAAACGTTACGGTCGATGCATCAGGCTTATGCTTGAAAGCTGGAAATGCCGTTCTGTTACGTGGAAGCTCATCGGCGATTCATTCGAACAAAGCGATTGTTACTGTTGTTCAGCGAGCTCTAGAACAAACAGACATTCCAGCCGATGCAGTTCAATTGCTTGAAGATACGAGCCGAGAAACGGCACAAGAAATGTTTAAATTAAACGAGTACCTTGATGTGTTGATTCCACGAGGAGGAGCGAATTTAATTCAATCGGTCGTGAAAAATGCATCCGTTCCTGTGCTTGAAACCGGTGAAGGTAATTGCCATATTTACATTGATGAAACGGCACAAACAGACATGGCCATTTCGATTGCCGTGAATGCAAAAACACAGCGCCCATCTGTTTGTAACGCTGCAGAGACGATTCTTGTTCACCAAAAATGGGCAGATCAGCATTTAGCTTCACTTCTAGATGCATTAAAACAAAAAGATGTGAGTATTTTTGGAGATGACAAGGTCATTTCTGTCGATTCCACTGCACAGAAAGCAACGGAATCCGACTGGGCAAATGAATACCTCTCCTTATCTGTTGCCGTTAAAATCGTCGCAGATGTAGAAGAAGCGATCGCTCATATTGAAACCTACGGCACGAAGCATTCAGAAGCGATTATTAGTGAAACCGATGAACACGTCGTTACGTTTTTAAATCGAGTTGATGCGGCAGCCGTTTATCATAATGCCTCCACTCGCTTTACAGATGGCTTTGAATTTGGATTTGGTGCAGAAATCGGGATTAGCACCCAAAAGCTACATGCTCGAGGTCCAATGGGGCTTTCTGCACTCACATCAACGAAATATGTCATCCGAGGCACTGGACAAATTAGAGAATAGGGTGTGATCAGCATGCTACAAAACAAAACGATCACCTTTTTAGGTGCAGGCTCAATGGCAGAATCGATCATTGCAGGCCTTGTTGCGCAACAAATTGTCGTTCCTCATCAAATTATTGCAACAAATCAATCTGATGAAGAAAAGCTAGCGTATTTAGAAAACCGCTATCAAATTAGAACGCTTCAAGATCGCGAGCAGGCTGTAAAGGAAGGAGACATTGTCGTCCTTGCCATGAAACCGAAAAACGTCAAGGAGGCCATTGAAGATGTCAAGCATGTGACGTCAAAGGATCAGCTTTTTGTTTCCGTTCTTGCTGGAATTCCGACAACGTATATTGAAGACCTACTCGGTCACAATGCGCCAGTTATTCGAACAATGCCAAATACTTCGGCGAAAGTAGGCGCTTCCGCAACAGGGATTAGTGCAGGAAAGACAGCCAACTCCACTCATATGGTTCTTGTCACGCATCTATTTGAGGCGATTGGAACCGTCACAACGGTTACAGAAGATAAGCTCGATGCGGTGACTGGGATTGCTGGGAGCGGGCCAGCCTATTTTTACTATTTAGTAGAGGCAATGGAACGGGCTGCGGCGGATGCAGGTCTTTCAGAGAATGAAGCCAAAGTGCTCCTTGCCCAAACGCTGATTGGTGTTGGAAAACGACTCCTTTCTACGACCAAATCAACAGCTGAGCTCTACAAAGAAGTGATGAGCCCAGGAGGGACAACAGAAGCAGGCATTGGTGTCCTTCAGGAACGCGAGACACAGGCAGCGATGCAGGAGGCCGTAACAAGAGCCATTGCAAGGTCAACCGAGCTAGGTAGTGTTTTTACAGAATTAAACAAATAGGTGAAAAGACGAGCAGTGAAGGATGTTGCTCGTCTTTGCATTCTTAATTTTCCCCTTGTCTTTTTGAATGGCGCTGTCTTTCCATAAGCCATTTTCCTGCCTCTAATCCAGATAAAATCGCTCCTTCCACCTTTCCTTCCTTGAATGCATCCCCGGCAAAGGCGATCGGTCCAGGGTCCATCGCAGCCAAAAAGCGATCCGGATACAAGGATGAAGGTTTTGCATAGCGCCACTTTTTCAGCTGCGCACTTTTAATCGCTGCGTTTCCAATTAAAGGCCTTATTTTGTGGATGAATATTTTAAGAAGTTCCTCTTCGTCGTCATTATAGTGGCTCAAACTCCATGCGCCTGAAGCTTGGACCGTCACAATTGGAGAAGCTGAAATTCCTTTTTTCTGATTATCACCAATAAAAGCGATAATCCCGTCTCCTTGAATTCCTCCATTGTCAGGTACGCCACTCGGACCTTCTAGTACAAGCAGTGCACAGAGGCAAGGTTCATATAAAAGAGCTTCAAGCTCTTCCTTCACATCTGATTCTAGATCTTCACGGAGCAATAAAGCTAATGATTGGGGAACGGGTGCAGTTGAAAGAACCGCATCTGCTGAAAAATTCAGCTTCTTATGGCTCATGAATTCCGTTGCTTCGATCGCCCACTGCTTGTTGCGAAAGCGAAGCTCGTTCACTTTCACCTCTGTTTTTACAGAAAGTCCATTTGCTAGCTTCTTTGTAAGCGCATTCATTCCGTCGTTTGCCTTGTAGCGAGGATAGCCGTCAACGGATGCTCTCACTAGAGAACCTCCTTCACCGCTTAGTTGATGAAAGCCGTTCGTCCAAACTTGAATCCATCCTTTTTCTTCCCATTCGGAGCAATAGTTCTTCATTGTCTCAGAGCGAGCTGTAAAAAATTGTGCCCCGTGATCGGCACGCCCTTCACCAATCCTTCTTGTCGCCATTCGTCCCCCGACACTTTTTCCTTTATCTAAAACGAGATAACGAAGCCCCGCTTCTGCTACCGTACGGGCAGCCATTAGTCCAGATAATCCTGCGCCAATAATGATGACATCATAGTGTTCCGTCAAAGAAATCTCCCCTTATATGAAAATTCTGATATCTCTATTTTATCAAAATAGTCGTTTGAACAAAAATATTACTTATTTTTAGGCGTCCGACAATTTTTTACTGCTTTTTAATCTGGCAGACAAAATATTGCACCGCTTAAATACCCTTACTTTTCTGCGCATTAAACAAAAGGCCATGACATACGTATCGTTAAAGCTTTTAACCATCAAAGTTCGCTGTGTGAATGCTCCCTTTGAGGACTGATAAATCACTTCAAGCGGTCGATTTTCTAAGATGCTACGATTTAATAGCCCTTCCATGCCTCATCCACCTTTCTAAAGCTCATTATATACGAACACACACCCTAAAACAAGAACATTAGTTCGTTTCTGCATGAGCATCCTTCTCTTTATTGTTGGCTTAAAATCTAGTAAAATAAGCAAGGGCGTGTGTGGAACGTAGATGAGGAGTGATTGAACTAGCATGGTCTCAAAACAGGAACTTCAACCAAACGCTAATTCCTCGTTTAGAAAAGTAGTTGAGAAAGTCGTTGACCACCGAGCGTTTACCGTAACGGTCATTGTACTTATTTTATTTAACGCGGTGATCGTTGGACTTGAGACTTATCCTTCTCTTTATAACGAGCATAAGGGGTTATTCTTTACAATTGACTTCATATTACTATGGACTTTTACGATTGAAATTGCCATGAGGCTAATTGCTTCTAATCCGACGAAACGATTTTTTAAAAATCCTTGGAACTGGTTTGATCTACTTATTGTCTCAGCTGGTCACATCTTTGCAGGTGCCCAGTTTATCACGGTTTTACGTATATTACGTGTCCTTCGCGTGCTGCGAGCGATTTCTGTTATACCTTCCTTGCGACGTCTTGTCGATGCATTGTTAATGACGATTCCAGCCTTAGGGAATATTTTAATCTTGATGAGCATGGTCTTTTATATTTTCGCTGTTATTGGCACAATGCTGTTTTCGTCAGTGGCTCCAGAGTTTTTCGGTACTCTTCAGCAAACCTTGTTAACGTTGTTTCAATTAGTTACATTGGACTCTTGGGCAAGTGGTGTCATGAGACCGATATCTGCTGAAATGACAGGAGCATGGATTTATTTTGTCAGCTTTATTCTTGTTGGAACCTTTATTATTTTTAACCTATTTATCGGGGTAATCGTTAATAACGTGGAAAAAGCCAATGAATTAGAGTTAAAGGGAGAAATCGAGGAGGAGAAAGAACAGCTTCAGGCAGAGCTGTCTCAGCTACGCGGTGAAGTATCTGAAATGAAGCAAATGCTTGCTGAAATGAATAAAAAATTAAAGTAAAACATACTAAGATTAGTAGTACAGACCCCGGCCAGGGTTTGTGCTACTATTTTTTATAGTAGAAGTGAAGTAAGGCCGACCAGCCTCTGGGACCATTTAAGAGTCCGCATTTAAAACCGGCCAACTTCACACCCTTATTTGAATCAGTTTAGTATGTTGGGTCCTAAGAGATCGAGTAAAAGAAAGTGGAATCGATAAGGCAATGTGAAGGCTTCTATGATTGGCAAGAGAAGGAGAAGTGAATATGAAACATGTACTGGCATTCGATGTTAGTATGGGGAAAAGTACGATGGTGATCTATAATCATCATAAGCAATGCGAACATGAAGGTGAACTTACCCACACTAAATCATCGTTTAAAGCTTTGAATGAAAAAATTTATGAATTGACTACACTGGATGGACAAGCACCTGAAATCGTATTTGAAGCAACAGGTGTATATTCAAGACCATTAGAGTACTTTTTTCAAACAGAAGGTCACACTTATCATAGAGTGAGCCCATTGGAAGCGACTATACAAACGTCTTCTATGCGCCGTAATAAGACGGATAAAAGTGATGCTCATGAGCTAGCTAAATCTCACTTTCGAACAGAACGTACCACGACTTACCAAGAAGAAATTTATTATAAACAAATGCGTGCACTCACACGTTATTATAATGAATTAGATAGTGAAGTAATCAATCTATTTAGTCGTATGCACGCAATTTTACAACTTAGTTTCCCTGAGCTTGAACATCTATTTTCTAAGCGTTCGGCACTCTTTTTAAATGTCGTTCAACTATTTCCCCACCCAGATGAAGTATTAAATAGTTCTAAAACGGTCATACGAAACCGAATCAAGGCGAATACAAAAAAGAATATATCCCTTACGTGCGCTGAAGAGAAAGGCATCGAATTACTTCACGCAGCGAGAGATTCTTACCCAGCGATATCAAGAGAAGATGTCCGCTGTGACCAAGTTCGAGATTATGCCAAACGTATTGCAGATTTAAAAGAGAAAAAAGAAAAACTTATAAAAGAGATGGTTACTCTATCAGAGGAACATATCGAGTATAAGGTATTACTTTCATTTCCAGGGATTGGTGAAGCAACAGCTGTAAGATTAATTGGAGAATTCGGGGATCTACGACGTTTTAAAAACCCTAAACAATTAAATGCATACGTTGGGATTGATATCATGCGGTATCAATCAGGTAAGACATTTTATAAGGATAAAATTAATAAGCGAGGGAATAACAAGCTACGAAAAATCTTATTCTATATGATTCAAACGATGATTAGACTTCGCACCAAGACGAACAACCATATTGTAGAGTATTACGACAAATTAAAAACGCAACCTCAAGGAAAGCCCCATAAAGTTGCGTCAATAGCGTGTGTGAATAAATTTTTGAAAGTGGTATTTCATCTCATCACACACAACATTACCTATGATTACGAAGCAGTTTAACCTGTTCGTAAATTAGTTACGTATACTATATCACACTTGACCTTTCGAAAAAACACACATCGTTAGGTCTATTTGCCTTACGCAATTTAATTTGGAGTGAGAGAAGCCCCCTTCCCCCTCTAAATTAAATCTTCTAACCCATATAAATGTGATGAAAAACACTTGACTAGAGGTAAGAAAAGAGGCTGGGACAAAAGAGTTTTTATTGAAGAGGAATCCGAACGTCATGATCGTTGATGCATAGCATTCACTTCGGAACTATCCTTCGCTTTCCGCAGGAGTCTACGTATATTCCTCCGCTAAGGTTGTGCATTGTTCGCATTTTTCTATCATACACGTTCGTTATGTCCCAGCCTCAATCATTTTAAAAGGGCTTATCCTTACAATGAAGCCTCTTTTTATGAACCTAAATGAGGCTTTACTCCGTTATAAAAAGTCATATTCCATAAACGATCACTGGACGGTTCCGTCAGCTGCACCGAAAAATTCTTCATAAAGTTCACGAATCGCTACATCTGTATCTTCTTCATGGATTCCGAAAACAAGACTGACCTCTGATGAGCCTTGGTTAATCATCTCGATGTTCACATTCGCACGGGCAAGAGCTGCTGTTGCTCTAGCTGATATACCGACCGTGTTATGCATCCCTTCACCAACAATCATGACCATGGCAAAATCTTTTTCAATAAACACATCATCTACACAAAGCTCTTCCTTAATTCTTGTAAGGATGCGATGCTCTATTTCATCTGTAAGCTGATTTTGACGAAGGATGACGGATGTATCGTCAATTCCTGATGGGATATGTTCATAGGAAAGCCCTTCATCTTCAAGAATTTGTAACAATCGGCGACCAAAACCGACTTCACGGTTCATTAAATATTTACGCACGTAAATCGTACAAAAGCCTTTGTCTGCAGCAATTCCGATCACAGGATTCATGAAATATTCCCGTTCAGCAATAATCATCGTCCCTCTCGCTTCTGGGTTGTTTGTATTTTTAATACAAACAGGGATCGATTGGCGGAATGCTGGAATCAGTGCTTCATCATGGAAAACGGAGAAGCCTGCATATGAAAGCTCCCGCATTTCCCGGTAAGTCATTCTGCGAATCTTAACTGGATTTGAAACGACCATTGGATTAGCAGCGAACACTGAATCAACATCTGTAAAATTTTCATAAAGCTCTGCTTGAACGCCAGCTGCCAAAATGGAACCGGTAATATCTGAGCCACCACGTGGAAACGTGACGAGGTTCCCCTCTTTGGAAAAACCAAAAAATCCTGGAAAGACAATGATTTCTTTACGATTTCTCAGTTCACGTAGGTTATCATATGCTTCAGGTAACACTTGCGCATTTCCTGGTTCATCACTGACAAGCAAGCCAGCCTCTTTCGGACTCACATAAACAGCTTGTAGCCCTCTGCTCTGAAAATAGTTCGCAATCAGCTTTGCATTGTTGTCCTCACCACTTGCTTTGATTAAATCCATAAATTTCCCTGGGTGACTTGTATCAAAGGAAAGGCGTGCTCTTAAATCCGTTTCAATGACTTGAACGATTTCTTCACCAAGCTCTAAGCCTTGGGCGATTTCTGCATAGCGAGAGATCACAGCCTGTAACGCCTTTTCAGCATGGCCATCTCGTAAGTGTGTTTCACCTAAATGAATTAATAAATCTGTTACCTTCGTATCTTCCTTATCTCGCTTTCCTGGAGCTGATACAACGACTACCTTTCGCTGTTCATCAGCTACGACAATTTCTGCGACCTTTCGAATTTGTTCAGCGCTAGCTACAGAGGTTCCTCCAAATTTTGCTACCTTCATCTTTCTCTCCATCTCCTATCTCATACTCTCTCTATGTTATACCATGCTTCTTGAGATTTTTGAACATTCTAAATCTACCATACCTACATTATCCATGCAAAACGCTTCTCTTCTCTTTATCTTACGTGTAATAGGCTCTCGCGTCCTTAGAGTACATCAAGGGGATAAAACGCCCTATTCGGGTTAAATCATCTTAATGCCTCGAAAATGCAAATAGAATGGCTTGGTCATGTATGGAGATCACTGCGTTGATTTTCATATGGAGAACATTCAAGAGATCTTATCTCTCATTACTTGTTACGCCTCTTACATTTCTTCTTCGTCAACTTTTAAATACATCAAATAACTACGATCATAATTACTCAGTACCTCTTCCATTTCCCTTCCCTACCATCGGAGGCTAGAAATGCTCGCTCGACACGATCCTCACTGTCATCATTTGAAACGATGTAGGCACATCTGTTTTTTCGCCAATTTCAAGGTAAGAATATGAGCGAAAAGGCTTCATTCGTTCCTAAACTTGAACAGAAGCTCCGTCGCTATTTTATAGAAAAAGACCCTTTTCGATGAACCGAAAAGAGTCCTCTCGTATTACCAATCCCATTTTTCCTCGCCAACTCCAAAGAGGGAAAGAATGAGCGGCTGTGATTCACCTTGAAGGGAATCTGTTGTACAAGCAGATTCTGGCTCATAGCCAGTAGCAAGCGCTCCCTCCAATGTTAATTCCTCTAAGTTATTTGTTAACTCTGCATCATCATAGCAAGGCGGTGATACGTACACATTTTTTGTATGATCCACAATCATTCGCGTGTCAGATGGTGCAGTGGCTGTTGTTTGGATTACTAGCCCTGCAATGATAAGCAGACCTACAAGGCCCACCATTCCCCATTTTAAACCATTCATCTGTTCATCCCAACTTTCTGTTTTCCTTCTCTCCTAGTTTAGTTAAACAGGTTCAAAGAATCAATGTCGAACTTTTGAAACCATTTTGACCATTAAAACAAACAATGTTTGCCCCTACAACAAATTATGATAAAATTTAAAGCTACAGACAAAATCTTTTGTAGGAGTGAGGTTCATGAACCAGCCAAAATTACCACCTAAAGACGAACGCCATCGCCATTTTGGTTCCGTTCCACCTGTAAAGGGAACAAAGCCAAATGAAAAAGATAAAATGCCTGATTTGCAAAATCGCCCAGATGATTATTATTTTCCGATTCAGCAGGTGGGGGTTTCAAATGTAAAATATCCAGTGATGTTGGAATCATCCATTGAACCAACAATCCAAACATCAACCGCGACATTTACACTATCAACGAGCCTCTCCTCTGAATATAAAGGAATTAACATGAGCCGCTTAACAGAGCAGCTCCACGAATACTATCAAGTACATATGCTCTCCCTTGAAAGCTTGCGAGAATTCGCGCAAATTTTAGCCGTTGAAATGAAGCAACGATCTTCACACGTATCTGTTTCGTTTCCTTGGTTTTTCAAAAGAGAGAGTCCCGAACTAAAAAAAGAAGGACTCGCTCATGCCGACGTTACCTATGATGTCACCTATGATGAGAACAGTGGCTATGAGGCAAGGGTTACCTTAACCGCTGCTGTGACGACGCTTTGCCCTTGTTCAAAGGAAATTAGTGAGTACAGCGCCCACAATCAGCGTGGTTACGTTACCATGAAAGTGAACGTCGACGAATTCGTTGACACAGATTGGAAATCATTCCTTGTGGAAGCTGCCGAAAGCAATGCCAGCTCGATTCTGTATCCAGTCCTAAAAAGACCAGACGAAAAAGCTGTGACAGAGCGAGCGTATGAGAACCCACGATTTGTAGAGGATTTAGCTCGCCTTGTTGCTGCTGACCTTTATGAAAATGACCAGGTGAAATCATTTGAAATTCAGTGCCGAAATGAAGAGTCGATTCATCAGCACGACGCAATCGCCATCCTTTCTTATTCAAAAGAATCACTCACATAGAAACCTGCATGACCGGTTCGCTCTTTCCACTTGGCTGCAATCGAGTACATCACGTAGTCTGCGTACCACTTCAATGAAGGCAGTGTGAGCAAAAGAACTCCGGTGCTTTCTCATTTCGAGCTCAAGCTCCGTTCCCTTCTCACAGAAAAGAGGCTGATCCAAAGTAAAAGGATTAGCCTCCTATGTTTAAAGAGCATCTGGCAAATGGTGCTTGTACATCTCGATTGCATCTGAATGCTGCTTTAACACCGCAACTATTTTTTCGTTCGGCTTTGTGTAAATGATCGAATAATCCTTTTCATCAAAAGCTTCTTGAACCGAAAAGGCGAGAATTTCTTTATCAACAGAGAATTCTGCCTGAACGCCTGGTTTATTTCCGCGAGCATCTAATCGAATCCAACGATTGATCGATTGTAAAAACACACCATTTAAAGCATGAAGGGAGTAGCCTTTTTCCGGCGTATCAAAAATCATTAAACGCTGATAGCAAAAGCCTGTGGGGATACCTTGTCCTCGGAGCAAAGCGGCTAATAAATTCGATTTGGCATAGCAGATTCCTTCTCCATATATAAGCACCTCTGACGCTTTGCTCGTCACCCTTGTTCCTTGAATATCCCATGAATGAGAAATGTGATCCCGGACAAATTGAAAGGCAATTTTCGCTTTTTCCATATCTGTTTGCTTATCATTAAACAAGTTGCTCATCATTTTTTGAATGACTGGATGGGAAAAATCAATTACATCTGATTCTTGCAAATAGTCCATCTTCTGATTGGATTCTAAAACAAGCTTCACCCTTTGCTCCTCTCCTCTCTTTCATTAAAAAGCCCCGATTCCCTTAATTTGCATAAACAAATGAGGCTTATCTAACGGTTCAAAGCCAAACTCTTCATAAAAGGAGTGTCCGTCATCCGTGTTCAGCATGATCCTCCGAATATGTAAAGGCTCATAGCTCGTGATTGTCTCAAGAAGCCATTTGCCAAGCCCCTTTCCTCGGTGCTCTTTTACAATAAATACATCTGTAAGGTAGGCAAAGGTCACAAGATCAGTAATCACCCTAGCAAAACCTATTTGTATTCTCTCGCCCCTTAATTGGTCTTGATAATACATCCCAAAGCAGATCGCTGAATGCTGAATTGATTTTTCAACATCCTCTTTTGAGATCCCTTTCGACCAGTATGATTCTTCACTTAAAAACCGAGCAATCAGCTCTAGCTGTAAAGCGTTTTTATCAATCGAAATCAAATAGTCTCCCTTACGCCACTCTGTTTTGGTCATTCTACATTCCTCTCTTAACACCTTGTAATTATACATCAAAAAGAATATATATTCAAAAATTTAAAATAGGGGTTTGCAGCCGCACTAGTCCAATGAAAAAGAAAGTCATGTTCTTCTAAATTTCGTAGTGAACAGGTTCGTATTTAATCAATTTTTATTTTAAGCATTTCTTTCAATCTGTCATCCAGCTGAATGTTTGGGTTTTTCTGTACTAACACCTGTACAAACTTATTTTGGTTGATTGGAGAAATAACCGCAAAACCGAATAATTTGCCATACGTGATTTTCAAGCGATCCATTGACAATGCCGGGGCAGACATTGGATTTTTAACTTTATTTATCTTACTGATTTCTGCGATCATGACGACCTTCTTAAACGGCCCATATCGAATCACTAGCCGCTTCTCTTCAATTGTATAACCAGTAGTAAACCACAGCCAAGCCATAAAAAGAGCGACGGGTAACCCTATAAAAAAGGCAAACGGCTCTCTATCGATAACTGGCATAATGATACAGACACCAATCGTACCCCATATAATGATTGATAACCATAGGTCTTTTTTCGATGGAAAATACATGGGCTCGTCTCCTAAAATTTTTTGTCCTCTGTTTTTAGCTATATTTTAGCAAATACTTGAAACATGGTCAGCCTAAAAACAAAATTGATTACGATATTTGAAATTCGTTTCATACTGAACCCAAATCATTTCTATAACAAAGCATCCCGCTGTTTAAAAATTCAAACAGCGGGATTTCCGTGACAATATTTTTTTGAATGGCTTCTAAATCGCCCGGGTTTCTATTTCAAACCCTAAATCCTCAATCATCTCATGATCCCAATCTACCTTTTGGCCTGCAGTTGTTAAATAATCGCCTACAAAAACAGAATTAGCCGCATAGAGGGAAAGTGGCTGCAAGTGTCTAAGTGTTTTTTCACGACCACCAGACACGCGAATTTCCTTGGTCGGATTCATAAATCGCATAAGGGCAAGAACCTTTAACGCTTTCGTTGGCTTTACCGGCTCTTGTTTTTCAAGAGGTGTGCCTTCGACAGCATGCAGGAAGTTCACAGGAATGGAATCAGCATCAAGGTCTTTTAGAGCCATGGCCATTTCAACAATTTGCTCGTCCGTTTCACCCATTCCAATAATAACGCCTGAACATGGGGACATACCTGTCTCTTTCACATGCCCAATCGTTTCAACTCGATCGTCATATGTATGAGTCGTTGTAATGTTCTCATGATTATCCACATGAGTATTAATATTATGATTGTATCGGTGGACACCGGCTTCCTTTAAACGATTGGCTTTCTCTTCAGTTAATAGTCCAAGACATGCACATAATTTTACAGGGATTGTTTCACGGATTTCTTTTACTGCTTCCACAACCGTATCAAGCTCCCGATCCGTTGGTCCTCTCCCACTTGCAACAATACAGTACGTTCCCGCCTTTCGAGCAAGCGCTTCCCTCGCTCCATTGACAATCGTTTCTTTATCAAGGAGAGGGTACGTTTCTACATTCGGTGCTTTCGAAACGATGGATTGGGCACAATACCCACAGTTTTCAGGGCATAAATTACTTTTAGCGTTTAAAATCATATTAAGCTTCACTTTGTTTCCATAATAATGATGACGAATTTCATATGCTGCGTGAAGGATTGAAAGCAGCTCTTTTTCGTCTGATTGCAAGATTTGAAGGCCTTCCTCCTTTGTGATTCCTTCTTTCATTGCTTTTTCTGCAAGCTCACTCCAATTTAATTCAATGGTATTCAACATTTGACTGCCACCCTTCATTTTATGTTAACTTTTTATATTTATAGGTTAACATTAAAACAGGCTAGCTGACAATTTCTTTTTTACAGAATCAGGATTGCTTTCCGAGCTTTTTAGAACGGTTATTTTGCTTCATTTGCATTTTAAATAAGTGAAAGAAAAGGGGCAGGCACCCATTTCCTGATTTTGAATAGGTTAACTACGAACTGACAATCTTTACCTCAAGGGGGGTTGGGATGAAACTTTCAATTGTGCAAGGGAATAACCATTCTCTACATTCATCTGATGTAAACGTTGTGATTGATGTCATCCGGGCTTTTACTGTTTCGCATCTTGCTTTCTTAAAAGGGGCAGAAAAAATAATACTTGTAGGTACAGAGGATGAGGCATTTGCACTTAAAAAAAGTCATCGTCACTTTTTGCTTAGCGGCGAAATCAAAGGGCTACCTATTCCTGGCTTCGATCTGAGTAACTCGCCTAAGGAAATGCTTATGAAAAAAGTGGGCGGCAAAACACTTGTCCAAAAAACCACCAACGGGGTTGCAGCTGCCCTCCATTCCCTCTGTACAAAGTATTTGCTTGTCACAGGTTTTACAAATGCAAAAACAACGGCACAGTATGTTAAAAAAATTTGTGAATCCCTTAGCGGCACCCCACAGGTTAACTTGATAGCCTCACATCCTACTGGAGATGATGATTTAGCTTGTGCCCAATACATGGAACAAATTCTTCTTGAAAATGAAGCTCCTCCCCTCTCACAAATAACGGCAAGAATCAAATCTTCTCATGTCGCAGAAAAGTTTTTTGATAAGGAAAACAGGTTCTTTGATCCTGATGACATTCTTTTGTGCATACAGCAGTGGGATGAATCCTTTGTTATGCAGGTTAATCCGGACGGTCGTTTTCCGGTGATTGAAAGGAAGGAAATAAAATGAACACATATCCAGTTGAGCTTCAATTACCTGTTAGGCCTTTAAAGCCAAGGCAAGTTGGATTGACCATTCTTATTGATAATGGCGTTCCCATTCAGCAATTTAAAGACACGATTTCCAGCTTTGCCGAGATGATCGATTTTGTGAAATTTGGATGGTGCACATCTCTCATCACGAAGCAGATTGAAGAGAAGATGGAATGCCTGAAGCTGTATAATGTGTCGTACTTTTTTGGTGGCACGATGTTTGAGAAATTTCTGAGCCAGGACAAAATCGACGAATTTTACCGCTATTGCAAGCATCACAAGTGTACCCACATCGAAGTATCCAATGGAACCCTTGATTTAACAAATTCTGAGAAAGCCCGATATATCAAAGATTTCTCAGCAGAATTTAAAGTATTCAGTGAGGTCGGACGTAAAAACTCCGACCAGGCAGATAGCTGTTCTTCCTATGAATGGATCGCTTCCATTCAGGAGGATCTTGCAGCTGGAGCTACAAAAGTGATAACGGAAGCAAGAGAGGGTGGCTCAAGTGGAATTTGCACCAAAAATGGCACCCTTCGTTATGATTTATTAGAGGACATCTTATCGTCTGGTACGGATGAGAATTCACTGATTTTTGAAGCTCCTACGAAATTGATGCAGACCTATTTCATAAAAAAAGTAGGACCACAGGTCAACCTGGCGAATATCCCTTTTACAGAAATTATTCCTTTAGAAACACTCAGGTTAGGGCTTCGTTCTGATACCTTTCATTTACACAACGAGGAGGCATTTTCATGAGAGAAGCGAACAAAATATTTCATTTGGCCATTCCATGTAAGGAGTTAGATGAAACGGTAGCATTTTATGAAGCGTTAGGATGTAAGCTCGCAAGACGATACGACGATCGTGTAACGTTTAATTTTTTTGGTGACCAAATCGTTTGCCATCTAAGCCCTGAGCATATTGATCACAAACCAATGATGTACCCTCGACATTTTGGTGTTACATTTACAGAAAAAGAAGAATTTTATCAAGTGCTGCATCTTGCTGAAAAAGAAAAACTTCCATTTTTTCAAAAGGAGATGTCCAGATTTTCCAGGAAGCCGGAAGAGCATGTTACTTTTTTTTTAATAGATCCTTCAAATAATTTGCTTGAGTTTAAATTTTATCATGATGTTTCGATGGTGTATTAGGATATAAGGCATTGGATGAGTAACCTGGTTATCGGAAAAAAGGCTCTTTAGTTTGAGAAAAAAGAGCCTTTATTTACCACTAGTTGGATTTTATTATTCTTTCTAATTGCTGCCAACGGTCTGGCTGTGCTAAAAAAGAAGGGTGAGAAATTTCTGTTAGCAGCTGGCGGCGTTTGGTTTCTTCATGTATTGTTTCTTTAATTCTTTGCCGGGCTTCACCTAAAAAGTCAAGGGTCTCTTCCACATGCTCCGGTAAAATCGCTTCAATCTCTTGTCGTAGCTGCCGAGCATAGATAGGACTTGCTCCATTCGTTGAAATGGCGATTGTCAAGGGCCCTTTTTGAATGGAGGAAGGAAACATTACATCACTCTGCTCTGGGCTGTCGGCAAGGTAGATCAGTTGCTCCGGCTTTTTGGCAGCAAGCACCTGTTGATTCACCTCTCTTTGATTCGTGGCTGCCAGGAGTAAAAAAGCGCCTGTCACATCATCTGACTCAAATGACTTTTGGTGCCAATCGATTTTACCGTCTCTTTTAAGCTGAGCGATCGTGGCATGAATGGATGGAGAAATAACAGTCACGCTCGCCCCCGCTTCAAGTAAACGGGGAATTCTACGTGCAGCTACAGCCCCTCCGCCAACACAGACGACAGGACGCCCTGCCAGGTTTAGCATGACAGGAAGTTGGTTCATGCTGTTTCAATCCCTTCGTACACTGCTTTCATCCGGTAACGGCATAAATCACAATTCACCTTTACCTCCTCTGCAAGAACTTCATCAACACGTGCAAGTAACACTTCAACCAGCCGGTCATCAAATCCTAAAGATGAACAAAGCCGGTATTCTTTTTCAGAGGTGGCGTTCAACTGTAAAACTCTATCGCCTAAGGTATTCATCAACACACCTGAAAACAGTAAGTAAGGGAGCAGGTAGACCGTTTTTCCTTGTAGACGTTCAACCTTCGCTAACCCTTCATCTAAATTCGGCCTTGTTGCGGCAAGATAGCAAACTTCCACATCCGTCACCGGTGTGTACTCCCACAGCAAACGAGAAACTTTTACTAAATCACTATTTGCATCAGGATCACTGCTTCCCCGACCCACCAAAAGAATCGTGGCCTCTTCTCGTTCGTCATAGTCCGGTTGCCCTTCGCTTTTTTTCAAGCCTGCACATTCTAGACGTTCTTTTAACACGTCAATAATTGTTGCCTCAATTCCAAAGGGCCGTCCATACTTGAAGATGACATCTGGGTGATTTTTCTTCGCTTTATCAATCTCTAGAGGAATGTCGAGCTTCGCATGGTTGGCTGTTAGAAGGAGAACAGGAACAATCGCAATTTCAGTTGCTCCTTTTTTCACACATTCTTCAATCCCTTGTTCAATAGAAGGCTCAGCAAGCTCGATAAAACAAAAGGCTTGGAGCCGTATGTCTCTTCGTTTTTCCATTGCTTTCTCCACAAATGCTCTAAGCTCATCATTTCCTGCCTGAACACGACTTCCGTGCCCTACATATAAAATTGCCTTCATTTTATCACCTGCTTCATTCAATCGATTGCTGCTCAAGATACCGAATAAGTATATCGATATTCGGAGTTTCAAGTTCATGATGGACCATATAGCCTGCTTCTTTTGCTGCTTGTGTTGTCGTAGGACCAAAACTGATAATGGTTCTTCCTTCAGAAAGAGATGCTGGACTTTCTCCGCATTCCTTCATCCCGTCTGTAACAGCTTGTACCGAAGCAGCACTTGGAAAGACGATTGTCTGAATCCGTTCTTCATCAAATAATCGCTGACAGGTTCGGATTGATTGCTTAACTAGCTGTAGCTTATGGGTCGTGATATAGTCATGGTCACCCCATGTCTCAGTTAGCTGCTCTCTTTCTGCTTTGCTTTTCACTTCTCCAAAAAGAACGAGCTTCCCTTTATTGGTCATTTCCTCTGCCAAGAAAGCCGCACAGGCATAGGACTCGATTGCCTTAAGTGATTTTTTTGAAATGGCATAAAACGGTGCCCGAATCTGACGAATATCAATCTTTTCCTCACGGAGCCATGAAAAAAAACGATGTACACTTGCTGGTGACGTAAAAAGTATGCGCTCACTATCCATGACCTTCGTTAATGTATCTTTTTCAAGCAGTTGCTCCAACTGATGCCAACGCGGAAATTCAAACACATCGGCTCCTTCTTCTCTAAGTCGTTTCGCTACGTGGCTCGAGTCACTCGTTGTACGGCCTAGTAACACTTGTTGTCCAAAGAGTCGCTGCTCTTCAAACCAGCTTTTTTTCGTCCGAAGCTTTCCAATGTCACCAACAAGCGTGATGGCAGGATTTTTAAATTGAACGTCTTTTGCCTTTTGCGCAATCGTTTTTAACGTTCCTTTCAATACCTCTTGCTTGCCAATCGTCCCCCAACGAATTAAAAGAACTGTCGTGTCTTTATCTCTTCCGTTGGCCATCAGCTGCTCTGTAATGTGAGGAAGATTGCTCACCCCCATGTAAAAGGCGATCGTATCAACCCCACGTGCAAGAGCCTCCCAGTCAATCATTGGCTGACCAGTAGGTGACTTGTCATGACCCGTTATCACAGCAAAAGAGGCACCATGATCACGATGTGTTACTGGAACCCCAGCATAGGTGGCCGCACCAATACCTGCCGTAATCCCTGGAATGATTTCGTAAGGCACACCCGCTTCTTCAAGAGCCGCAGCTTCTTCACCGACGCGCCCAAACACACTTGGGTCCCCGCCTTTTAAGCGGACGACAACCTTTCCTTCTTTCCCTTTTTTTACAAGCAAGTCATTGATCGCTTCCTGTCTCAGCAAATGGCGGTCTGGAAGCTTTCCACAATAAATAAGCTCTGCGTCTGGTTTCGTCCATTCTAATAAAAGTGGATTGACAAGACGGTCATACAAGACAACATCCGCCTTTTCTAAATATTCTTTTCCTTTTAAGGTCAAGAGACGGACATCTCCAGGTCCTGCCCCTACCAAATAAACCGTTCCTTTATATTTTTTCATTGTGGCCTCCTACCGATACATGTTCTATATATGTTCTATATATGTTCTATCTCTGTTTTAATCATTTAATTTTGCTTGAGGCAGCTGGTAGCATTGCTTAATCTCTTGCTCCTTTTCCGCTTTCGCTACTCCTCGTGCCAATTGCTTCATTAAAATGGTCACCTCTCACGATAGTTCATTTCCGACTTTTTAGATATGTTTTATAAAGTATATAACACGATTCCGCTCGTCCGCAATCCTAAACTTATAATTCTTACGTCAAAAAACCTAACATTGCATTTATTCTGTTTTGCCAACAAGTCACACAAATCACTGACTGCATTCCCATGCTTCTCATTTTACCTTGAATCCCCAAAATCGAACATACCTGTTTTGTTCGCCACTTATTGAGCGTAGGTTAATCGTTGGATAAAAGGAAATGTTTTAACCTTTTCAGTACCTTTTACGTTCATCAAATATTCATTATCTCATCTTGCATGATAACGATATTTATGGTATTCTTGATTTTAACACTCAAAAAAAGGAGGGGTTTAATGGGATTCAGCTTATTGATTATGGCTACTGGACTCGTATTAGGTTATCTTAATTTTGGCTACCTCGGTGCTTTAATTGGTCTATTCGCTGCTATCATTATTGGGATGCTTATCAGACCAAAAATAGTTAATCACTAAATTCCCACTCACTTCTTCATTGCCCCCCTTTCTTATTCATACACTTACACTTACCGCACAGATTTTATTAAAGTGACATTCACTACAACTAGACATCTTATGTTGTCTGCGTTTATGTAGCTCATTTTAATAAACGGGCTTAGACAACATAAGAACTTCTTTTGCTCCATGTTTTTTTATTTCAACACTCTCCTCTTGTTAGATGCCCGACGATTTCCCTTTCGCTAATTTATGCAGATACAAAAGAACATCTTACATAGTTTTTTGCTCTGTAAAAAATCCGAAAATATCTTTACATATATGAATTTTTTTACGTAAAAAAACCCGAAAAACACATAACTAGATGTTCGAAGCAAAAACATGTTAGATTATCTAACATCAATCGCCAAATCCCCTCTATTTCTGTGATATAGTGGAATCAAGAAAAGGTCTGAACATTCTAACAAGATTCTACTTGAGGGGTGGAATGTGTGTCTTACAAAGATAAAAAAGTGATTACAATCGGGATCGTCAGTGAATTAACAGGTCTATCAGAGAGAAAAATACGTTATTATGAAGAAAGAAAATTGGTTTTCCCGGAGCGTTCAAACGGTGGAACCCGAAAGTTTTCATTTTTAGATGTTGAACGCCTTCTTGACATCGCCAATAAAATGGAAGATGGCATGCAGACGTTTGAAATAAGAAAAATGGAACAAAAGCAGTTAAAAAAGAAAGAAGTACGCGATCGCATGCTCCGTGGCCAGTTGAATGCTGCATTTAACCTGCGCAAATAGTAAAAGCACAAAGGGTTTTATCCTCCCTTTGTGCTTTTTCTTTTTTATTTCATAGAACAGCCATAAATTTCACAACCTATAAAAGGCGAGAACAAACAAAAACAAACCTATTCCCTCGCAAATCGTTGGAAAGTGGTGTTTTCATGTACGATTGCTTCATTGTAGGTGGGGGCATTGCCGGTTTACAAGCTGCCATTCAGCTCGGTCGCTACAAGCATCGAATTGCAGTAGCTGATGCGAAAGGCGGCCGCTCTAGCCTATGTCAGGATTATCATAACGTACTCGGTTGGGATGAAGGTGTGAGTGGGAAATATCTGCGGAATACAGGGCATAAGCAAGCTAGGAAGCTAGGGGTTCATTTTTATGAAGATGTAGTTAAAGCCATTGAACGGCGTGAAAAAGGCTTCTATGTCTATACCAAAAGAAATCCCACTCCCTTTTATGCGAAACGTATTCTTCTAGCGACAGGGATTCGGGATCGTCTCCCTCCGTTTCCTGAATTAAAGCCTTGCCTTGGCAAAAGTGTATACATTTGTCCAGACTGTGATGGCTTTGAAATTTGCGGTCATCAAACCATCGTGATCGGCTCAGGTAACCCAGGTGCTCACCTTACTTTAGAGCTACTCTATTGGAATTCAAATTTGATCTACATTAATCATGAACAAAAAGTGATTGATCCATATCTCCAAAGAGAATTGGATAAACAGGGTATTCCAAACATCAACGAACCAGTTGTGGCAATAAATAAACAAGCACCTGATCAAATCACAAGTGTGGTTTTAGCAAATGGACAAGAAATTTCAGCCTCAAAAGCGTTCTTAGCGATGGGCGGGGCACAAGTTGAAGCCGATCTTGCCAAGCAGCTCGGTGTAGAGCTTCTTGAGAGTCAGCATATTCTTGTCAACCCCCGTACAAAGGAGACAAACATTACCCATGTGTGGGCCGCTGGAGATGCAACCGTTCATTCACAGCTTTTAACAATTGCCATGGGAGACGGGGCACAAGCAGCAGTGTGGATCCACAAAAGCTTAATAAACGAGGTGAACTAAATGAATATACATCTTCTAGTTACGACAAGCCTTGGCATTCTCCTTTTGTTCTCTGGATTTTTCATGAATGCTTCTTCTTATGCTGAAACAAAAGCGCAACACCTGCGAGCAGCCATTATTATTGATGATTTTGGCGGTGACGTAGAGGGCGTCGACTCTTTTTTAAAAGGAGAGATTCCGATTACAGTTGCAATCATGCCTTTTATGGAGCATTCAACCGATCAGGCGATTCAAGCTCATCATGCAGGCTTAGAAGTCATTGTTCACATGCCTCTAGAACCGAAAAAGGGGAAAGCCTCTTGGCTAGGTCCTAATGCAATTACAAGCGATTTAACCGTTCAAGAAGTCAAGCGTCGTGTTCGAATGGCCTTTGATTCTGTCCCTCATGCAGCAGGGTTAAACAATCACATGGGTTCAAAAATTGTTGAAGACGAAAGGCTTACGAGGGCCATTTTAGAGGTGGTTAAAGAGCGAGGCGTATATGTTATTGACAGTGGAACAAGCGGGAAATCTGTCATTCCGAAACTTGCCGAGGAAATGGGTATTCCTTTTGCTACCCGTAATGTTTTTTTAGACAATACACTTTCTAATCAATCAGAGGTTGAGAAAAATATGAGAACACTTGTCTCACATGCAGAAGAACACGACCAGGCCATCGGCATCGGCCACGTCGGTGTCAAAGGTTGTGAAACAGTAGCTGGAATTAAAGCTAGCCTAGCCCTTTTTAAAGAGAAAGGCATTGAGATCGTCCCTGCCTCTCATTTACTCCCATCGAACATTGAGAAAAACCCTGATTCTTTTTGGCAGGAAGTAAATTAGCCAGAAACTAATTTTAAATTTACCCGCTTTCTACTATCTATACCTATTTATAAAAATGGAGTTGAGAAAAGATGCGAGCATGGCGAATCATCGGAATCCTCACAGCATTCCTACTCGTTATAATTTTTATCGGTCGCGGTGTCATCGAAGATAATCGCGATCACCGAGTAAACATTCAACAAAAAGAAATTCCTGAAGCCCTTGAAGCAAATGCAATGGATAAGCTTTTAGCTGAAGATTTGTCCTTAACGACTTCGATGTTTATTAATCAATTGTCTGAGCAGCTTCAACGTTGGAAAGATGCTGATTTATCCGACCAAAGCATCCGTGGCCGGTTTGAACAAGAATTACAGGATCATCGCCATTTCCAAGGGTTTGCGATTGCACATGAGAACGGTAAAATTGAAAAAGTCGGTTCCATTCATCAACCAAAGCCTTCCCTTCTCACCCATACCCATCACCAGCAGCAGTTTTCCGACCCGTATCAAGTGGGCGACAAGCAATATATGCTCATTGGTGAAAAGATCGATAACAAAAAGACTCTGATTGGTGAAATTGATTTATCTTTTGTTAAACGGTTTATTAACAACACTGCGTCTGTGGCTGATGCCAATGGAAATTTTTTCATTTCCAGCGATAACCCTAAAGTTCAATGGAAATCCGTCTCAGATGCCCCTGATAACCTAATGACAGAAACGGTCCCTGAAGTCGGTTGGGAAATCCACGTCCATTCCGAGGAGCAAAATACAAAGGAAAAGCCACGCCCTTTCCATGAACGACAAGCCGTCATAAAATTTAAGCAGGATTCTTTTGCAGAGCCATGGCTAGCAAGTCACCCTGAGTATACTGTCATTGAAACTGCACCACCGTTTTATATCCTGACATCAAAAACAAAGACGACAGAAGAACTCTTGCAAGAGCTAAGCCATGATCTCGACCTATCTTTTGCGGAACCGAATTACCGTTACTCCAAACAAGTACCTACGTTTAAAACAACACCAAACGATGAGTTTTTCAAGCCGTATCAGTGGAATTTAGAACAGATTAACATTCAAGGTGGCTGGAATTTTTCCGAGGGAGAAGATGTGACCATAGCCGTCCTTGATACCGGTGTCGATATGAACCATCAAGATTTACAAATAAAAATAAAAAAAGGCTACAATACCGTGGACGGGAATACCAATTTTCAAGATGAACACGGCCACGGCACACATGTAGCTGGGATTGCGGCAGCACTGACGAACAACATAAAAGGTATTGCTGGTATTTCCTGGGATAGTGCCATTCTTCCTGTTAAAGTATTAAATAAAGAAGGCGAGGGAACATCCTTTGAGGTAGCAAAAGGAATTTATTGGGCAACCGACAACGGGGCCGATGTCATCAATATGAGCTTAGGTGACTACAATCATTCAGATGCACTTTACGATGCGATTCGCTATGCCTATCAAAAGGATGTTGTACTAATTGCAGCATCTGGAAATGATAATGCAGAGGATCCAATGTACCCGGCTCTTTATGATGAAGTGTTAACTGTGGCAGCTGTTGACGATACAAAAAATCGTGCCTTTTTTTCAAATTACGGCAAGCATATAGATGTTGCTGCTCCTGGCGAGCATATTCCTAGTCTTTTTCCAGATAATCAGTACGTCGTCATGTCAGGAACATCGATGGCAGCTCCCCATGTAGCAGGGTTTGCCGCGCTCATTCGGGCAATGCGTCCCGATTTAAGTAACAACCAAGTGGTAGATGTTATCAAAAAGACAGCGAAAGACCTTGGTCCAAAAGGACATGACCCGTATTACGGATATGGCGAAATTGACATTGAAAAAGCACTAAGCTCCCTCGCAAAATAATAAGCAGTAAGAAAGGTGCAAGAGCCGAAAACGCTGACTTGAAAATGTTTTGTGGTTTCGTAGGAGGAGTTGAAGCAACCCGCTCTAAAATTTATACTTTCTTCTCTTACAAATCAGGGGGCTGGGACAAATGAGTTTTTATTTGATGAGAAATCCGAACGTCATGATCGTTGATGCATAGCCTTCGCTTTCCGCGAGCGGCTGGTGAGCCTCCTCGTGCTTAGGCACTGGGGGTTTCACCATTGCCTTTAATCCCGCAAGAGGTCTACGTCTATTTCCTTCGCTAAGACAACCAGCAAATAGTACCAAGCAGTATGAGCGGAATGCTAAATAACGTTATATTCATTTTAGATTCTTATAAAATCCTACTACTAAGATGAGGAAGGCAGCTGAATATAAAAGAAAACTAGGTATAGTGAAAATCGTAATCCACATATTTAGTTGGTGAGCTGAAGAATGTGTCATTAAGTTAGGAACAATATATTTGGATGTGATTTTAAATATTTCTGACACACTAAGTAAAACAAAGAACCAAAATCCCCAATTGTAAAGTTGTTTTTTACGTTTCATGCCTTTGGAGCAAATATATATTCCGATCAATGCTAACGCAAAAATTAAATAAGAGCTTATTAATGATGATATGGTTAAAAAAAATGAAACGAACATCTCAGTAATCCTCCTTATTTATTTTCAATCTAGTATGACATAGATGCCGTCATTTTTTAAAATGGAAAGTTCAAATGAAACGTCTACTAAAAGGGCATATTAATTGCTTGAAGACCATTAAGCGATTGTTATATGGACGCGCAAGTCTAACGCTCTTAAAAAAACGTGTTCTTCATAGACTGTAAAAAAACTATCCATACATTCGAAGTAGAAGTTGTAGCTTATCACCAAAATGGTATAAGAGCCATTTTATTTTAGCGTTTACAAAACTGTTCATGTCCTTCACTGGGCATGCCTCCTTCAATGGTGAGATGAAGTGGTCGGGAAACCCACTTTATCCTACCATGAAGTGAGGTTTTTTATTACCAAGCTTGAAGCTCTCTGGAACCCCCGGCATAGCCAGAGGTTTTCAAGGACATAAAAACACCCCTTGTTTTTCAACAAGGGGTTGTACTTATGCCTCTACATTCGTTAAAACAAATGCTGCAGCCTTTCGAACAGGTTTTTTCTCAAGCAATGTAATGTCATGAATGATTGGTAGCTTCATGTAGCTGCTTTCAACTTCAATTTCCACCGTTTGAAAAGCCGTGTCTTCGTCCTTTGCAACGACAACAACCTGTAAGATTCCTTGATCTGAGTTCACTTCAAATCGATATAAAAACATGCTTATGATGCAACACCAAGAATGTCATCAAGCTGTGCTTGCAACGCCTCTAAACCGACACGTTGAGTAAAATCAAAGAAGTTCTCGTTCTCTTCTTTGTTGTCTTTGAAATAACGAAGAAGTTCAGCCAAAACTGGAGCGATGTTTTCAGCTTCAATTTTCCCTTTAAGCTTTTGGTTAAATTGAGCCACGTCTTTTTCAAGCGTTCCACCAACGTGAATCTCAAACGCTTCAACCATTTTCTTATCTGCATTTTTCATTTTAATCCCTTGAAGTCCAATATCAGCAATTTGCCGTTGACCACAAGAATTCGGGCAACCAACCATGTGAATGCGAACAGGAACATCAATGGATAATTCTTCATCAAGGTATTCTGCAACACGGCGCATTCTCTCTTTTGTTTCGACAAGTGCTAGGTTGCAATATTCAATCCCTGTACAGGATACAGAGTAGCCGATAAAGTTCTTAGGCTCAAGCTTAATGCGCTCGAACAACTTCTCTTGGAGAAGGGCTTCAACTTTTTCATTTGGCACATTCGGTACAACAAGGTTTTGTGAATTACATGTTCGAATTTCGCCATTTCCATAGTCACGAGCAATTCGTGCCAGATCAAACCATTCTGCGCTATTCATGCGCCCTACTGGTACGTTAAAACCAACGTAGCTAAGACCTTCCTGCTTTTGTGGATGAACGCCGTAAAAATATCCCGCATTCCATTCTTTTACTTTATCCGTTCCTTTAGAAGGGAGATTACCAACAAGTTCAAGCACCTTTTCCTTAAATGCTTCTGGTCCCCAATCAGCCATTAAGAACTTCAAACGTGCACGATGACGCTTCTCACGGTAACCGTGGTCACGGAAAATCGTTGTAATTGCAATTGCCACTTCCTTTACTTGCTCAGGGCGCACAAAAATGTCAAGCTCTTCTGCTAAGTATGGCTTTGCTGAAAGACCGCCACCCACTTTCACATGGAACCCGACAACCTCTTCACCATCAATTTCCTTTACAGCTGGTGTGAAAGCGAGACAGTTAATCCGGTCATGACCAGCATTGTGAATGTTTGAAGAAATTGACATTTTGTATTTGCGAGGTAAATTTGAAAAATCAGGGTTCCGATTAAAATAACGGAACACATCTTCCACAATTTCACGTGTGTCGATTAATTCGTGTGGATCGATGCCTGCAAGAGGGTTTCCAACAATCGTTCTTGGAATATCTCCACATGCACCAACAGATGAAAGACCAACGCTTTCTAAACGTTTGAAAATGTCTGGAATTTGTTCAATTTCTAGCCAGTGGAATTGGATCGCTTGCCGTGTCGTAATGTCAATGACATCGCGGCCGTAATCGCGTCCAATACCTGCAAGCACTTCCGCCTGATCATTCGTAATAATACCTGAAGGGATATTCACACGCATCATGAAATATCCGTCTTCCTTTGGTTTTTGCAAATAAAGACCAGCCCACTTAAACAAGCTCCAATCCTCTTCCGGAATTGAGGCAAAACCTGTTTTTGCATATTTTTCAATATCATCTAAAATTTCTAAGCCGTCTTTTTCAAGCTTTTTTAATTCATCCTTACTTAATTTGCTTGGGTCTTTCGCCCACACCTTTTCGTAAGCCATCCTCGATTCTCCCCTTCACTATTAAAGCTTGTTGTTTTCCTTCAAATATTGAACAATTTGCTCAACCGATTGCTCAATGCTCTGTTGGTCCGTGTCGATGATAAGCTCTGGCTGTTCTGGCTCTTCATAAGGAGAACTAATGCCTGTAAAATCAGGGATTTCCCCCGCTCTCGCTTTGACATAAAGTCCTTTCGGATCGCGTTTTTCGCATGTTGCTAAGCTGCACCGAACATAAACCTCGATAAATTCGCCTTCTTCAACAATAGAGCGAACTCGGTTACGATCTTCCTGAAAAGGGGAAATAAACGCTGTCGAAGTAATCATGCCTGCATCAACAAAAAGCTTCGCTACTTCACCAATTCGACGAATGTTCTCTTTTCTGTCTTCCTCACTAAAACCGAGTCCTGCATTTAGACCATGCCGAATGTTATCGCCATCTAGAACGTAGCTATTCTTACCCTCTTCATGTAAGCGTCGGTCAAGCGCATTAGCTAATGTTGATTTGCCTGAACCAGATAATCCAGTAAACCAGATAATACAGCTTTTATGGTTGTTTCTTTTTTGACGTTCTTCTTTCGTAACGCTCGCTTCGTGCCAGACGATATTTTGATTGTGAGAAGATGTCATCCTTCTCCCTCCTCCCCACACTTAATTCTGATTTGTTTACTCTGTTTTCAAGATAGACTTCAACGACCTGTTTGTCAATACAAATTTGCTAGATGCCGCCACCTTGATCATGTGTTGCTCGCTTTTCCTGTCTTGCAGAATGGATCAAGCTAACCGATCCAACAGTTGCAATAAAAACACTTAAAATAACAACAAATGTATAAATATCCGCCTGTAAAAACAACAGAATAAGCCCATACGACATGACAAGGGCAAATACAGGTGACACAACCCACACTTTAACAATTTGCTTAATAATGCTTTTTTGCCAAAGCTTAAACCCATTCTCAGCTGTTCCAATTCCAACAATGGCTGATGTCGTAATTTGTGTGAGTGGCACAGGTAAACCAAAGATTGATGCAATAACGACAAGCGTTCCCCCTGTAAGTGACACTGTACTCCCTTGCAATAGCGATAAATTTGTGATTTTCTTTCCGTTTGTTTCGAGAACTTTTCCTCCCAATACCAAAGCTCCAAGGGCAACAAAAATTCCTCCAAGGACAACTGCTGTGCTTACGTCCATCAATCCTGCTCCAACAAGGGGACCCACTGCATTGGCCACATTGTTCATCCCTGCTGCAAACGCTTCAAGGCATCCACTAATAATTAAGAGAAGAATGAGCCAACGGCGCCATTTTCCTTTTCCTTTTAAAGCCGGCCAGCGTTTTTCTGCTTTTTGAATCAGTTTTCCCGCTCCAAGTGCGATAAAATAAGCAACAAACGGAATAATTAACCAAAATGAGACAATGACAAGCAAAGCGTTTACATACAATGCTTGATAGGCAATTCCCGCACCAACAATGGCACCAACAACCACTTCACTAGTCGATAGTGGAATACCTAACATGTTTGCGATAAATAAGGTAAGACAAGCTGCACCTAGAATGATGATAACAACTTCAACTTGGACAATATCGGAAGGGATAATCCCACTGCCGATCGTCCTTACAACTTCTCCACCCGCTAATGCACCTAGAAAGGCGCAAATGCCGACAAGGATCATAGCAACTTTTTTTCGTTTAATTGCACCACTGCCATAGGCAGGACCCATTGCAGCCGCTGTTCCACTTGCCCCTATGTTCATCGCAAAAAACAATGCGATGGCGAAGGCGATCGTTGTCAGCATACGCACTCATCCTCTCAAATTAAACCTCAATCTTTTCTTTTTCTTCCATTCCGCGGATGAGAACCTCTACCACTTCTTTCCGACTAAACTCAGGCGGAGGCGTCACTCCGTTTTTGAGCATTTCACGAACCTTAGTACCAGAAAGAATAACATGATCCTCTTTTCCATGAGGACATGTTTTAGTAGACGCCATATTTCCACACGCATTGCAATAAAAACTGTGTTCAAAAAATAGCGGCGTAATACCTAACTCATCTTCAGTGAAATTGCGGAAAATTAATTGTGCATCATACGTACCGTAGTAGTCGCCGACACCTGCATGATCTCTGCCAACGATAAAATGGGTGCAGCCATAATTTTTGCGAACCATTGCATGAAAAATCGCTTCTCGCGGCCCGGCATAACGCATTGCCGCAGGGAATACTGCCAAAAATACTCGATCCTTTGGATAATACCGTTCAAGCAATACTTCATAGCTCTCCATACGGACATCTGCAGGAATATCATCCGATTTTGTTTCACCGACTAATGGATTCAAAAAGAGACCATCGACAATTTCAAGCGCTGATTTTTGAATGTATTCATGGGCGCGATGAACAGGATTTCTTGTTTGAAAGCCAACAACACGGTTCCATCCCTTTTCTTCAAACGTTCTACGCGTTTCAACTGGGTCCAAATAATAGGCTTGGAACTTCTCATGTTTTACTCGCTTTACGAGAACAACGGAGCCACCTAGATAGACATTTGGACGCTCGTATAATTTTTTCACACCAGGGTGGGCCTCATCCGTCGTACCATATACAAGCTTTGCTTCCCGGTTTTTATCTGGCGTATATACTTCTTCTAATGTAAGCACACCATATGTTGCTCCGTTATAATTGAGTTTGATTTTATCGCCGAGAGCAAGCTGCTCCGCTACAACTTCCGTCACTGGGAGAGTAATTGGAATACTCCAAACCGTCCCTTCCTTCAAACGCATGGACTCAACAACTGATTCGTAATCTTCCTTCGTTAAAAAGCCTGTGAGCGGGCTAAACGCACCGATACCAATTAACTCTAGATCTGAAAGTGCAAAAGCATCCAGTTCTACGACTTTCTCAATCTCAGTTAGGTTGTAATTTTCATCAAAACGTTGAATTAATGTTCCTCCGTGTGGTTGACTTAGTGGCATGTATGATTCCTCCCCATTTTTATTGATGTAATCCACATTCTGTCTTTGTCGTATTTGCCCAGCGACCGCTCCGCTCATCCTCACCCTCTTTTACTGGCAGGGTGCAGTGCTCACAGCCAATACTAGGATAATTTTTATCATGAAGCTCGTTATAAGGAAGCTTATGAAGCTTGATATACATCCAAATCTCTTCATTTGTCCAATGAATTAAAGGACAAATTTTGATTGATTGAAACCGTTTATCTTCATTGACAAATTGTGTATTTTTCCGTGTTGGTGATTGTTCTCTTCTTAGCCCAGACATCCAAGCTTTATAGTTAGAAAGCTCTTTTTCAAGAGGCTGTAATTTTCGTATTTGACAGCATAAATCTGGCTTTCGTTCCCAAAGCCGGTCACCATGGACCTTTGCTTGTTCATCTGGTGTTAGCGCTGGTTTTACGAGCTTTAGGTTGAATGACGGATATCGTTCTTTTACTTTGTCAATTAATTCGTACGTTTCTTTAAAATGAAAATCTGTATCTAAAAATACGATCGAGGCATCTGGCTTAACCTTGCTAATTAAATCGAGCAAAACCATTCCTTCCGCCCCCATGCTACAGGCATATACTAGCTCTTCTTCCCCAAATGTGTTATAGGCCCATTTAATGACATCGAGGCTATCTTTCTTTTCCAATCGCTCGTTTGCTTCCTGCAAGTTAAGATCAACTGATTGACTCAACCTACTCCCTCCTCTTCGATACTTACCGTTTTCCATCCATACTTATGAGCTTTTTTTTACTTTCAAAAATAATCTGTTTTTAAGCTGCGTCTCACCATAAAAAAATTCGACCTACCAACGTTTTTTAAGACGGTCGACCCTTTCATCACAACACATTAAAAGCATGGTTTAATTCCTTGTAATTTCATATGATTTATTAGTTTAATAGTATTCTATCCATCTTTCTCCAAAATGTCAATCTGTTTTTAGTAGGAATATACAATGGTTTTCACTTTAACAACCCTTCATAGTAATGGTTATATAGAAACTCTTTATGAAAAGCTACTTGTTAATGCAAGAAAATGACGGGTGCAGTCGTTTTTATAAAAAAAATAAAACCGAGTTACACTCTCGGTTTTATTGAGTAATGGTGCCTTGTACATTTTCAATTGTTATTTCTCCACCACGTTCAAGCACCGTTACGTCCCCAGTTACTGAATTTATCTCTATTTCTCCGGTTCCACTTCGAATGTCAAGTGAGCCATCAATATTCGTTATGTCGACGTTGCCAGAGCCAGTAATAACACTCATATTTCCTATTACATCATCGATAACAGTATCCCCTGAATTACTATTTATACGAATATCTCCAGTCATTTGCGTCAGATTTAATCGGCCAGCCCCATCTGTAATTTCCACATTCCCTTGAATACCGTGTAATTGAAGTGGCCCTGATCCGTGGTTAATTTTTAAATCCCCAACATGCCCTGACAGGAGCAATTCCCCTGCCCGCTGCATTAACTCGATGGACAATCCGTTCGGCACTAAAATCTCTAGATGGACCCGTCCTTCCACTGCTTGGTCTGCCCGATTTACTCGTGTTAGTAAGTGTGCCACCGTTCCCTCTTTTTCTAACTCCAAGCTTGTTGATTGTTCTCGGAATTGCTCTGCTTCTTCTTCAGATTCTCCAACCGTTTGAAACGTTGCTTTAACTTGGATTTCATTGATGTCACTACTTCCTGTTATCTCGACATTTCCTTCATCCAAATCCAACATAAATGATGATAAATTCCCAGCGTCGAGTGTATAGGCGTCTTCTTTCACAACCGTCACGAGGTTGCATGCCGTTAACATAAGTAAACTGCCTACAAGCAATCCCATATACAACCAATGTATTCGTTTCATGTTCGCCTCTCCAATCTATTTGTCCAAACTTAAACGTATCAAAAAAACGATATAGCAACAAGAAAAAAGACATATGCTTTCCCATCTAATCTGTTGATTTCACGAAATGTTCACGTTCAGGCAATGAAATAATTTGCGCTGGTGGCTTCGTAATGGTTCGATGTTCTACCACGTATCCTTGCTTTGCTTTTTGTACAAATGTCCCCTTTGAGATCGGTCGTGGTGTCGACCACATGAGTGATCCTATGTTTTGCCACGTATCTTGGGTAATGATTTCTTGCTTGTAGTAATAACAATTCCCTGAAGGATACTGTTCACAAATATATTTTACTGTATGCTTTGAATGCATAGGACCACCTCGTTGAACCATAGAATAATATGAAGTGTTCCCTAAAAAGCCAGATTTAGTATACCACTTTCGAGACCGGTGTTTTTATGGAAAAGAGTACAGAGCGTCTGTTTCAGCAAAAAAGCAATGGAACCCTTTTGCTCATACCCCCGACCAAAGGTACAGAGAAATGACAGGCTTGTCTCCATCCCGCGTGGAAGAGCACTTGCTCGTGAAGACTTCTGTAAAAATGACTGTGTTCACATTTCTTGACAAATTCTTTCCGTTCCCATTAGTATGGATTTAGAGTACTTGTAGCGTTAAGAAAATACCTTATAAAGAAGTGATGATGCATGATGCAAAAACTATCAGCTCAAAACATTATGGACAATGAAATCAAAGAACTTGTCATTCCGTCTGAAAAGGTTGCTCATGTCCAGCTTAACAACCCTCTTGAACATGCCCTTCTTGTACTTGTTAAATCAGGCTATACTGCAATACCCGTTCTTGATACGAGCTTCAAATTGCACGGTTTAATTAGTAAATCTCTTATCCTAGATTCACTGCTTGGACTAGAACGCATTGAAATGGAACGTTTGAATGAACTAAAGGTCCAAGATGTTATGGAGGCTAGCATCCCCTCCATTCACCATTCCGCTACGTTTTCAAAAGCATTAACCTTGTCTATTAACCATCCATTTATTTGTATTTTGGACGATGATGGCTCATTTCTTGGCATTTTAACCCGCCGGTCCATCCTCGCTCTTATCAACAGATATTTCCACAAGCTAAAATCATAGTTTTTCAGTGTGCTTACATTTTATTTTATTCCACTCCCCGTGATAAACTAATTAATATCTTTTTCAAAGGAGTGGGTACATTGAAACGAGCATTGTTCTCACCGTACGAAGTTAAGGGCGTTACATTAAAAAATCGGATTGTTATGTCCCCAATGTGTATGTATTCATGTGATACGGAAGATGGAATGGTCCGTCCTTTTCATCACACCCATTACGAGAGCCGTGCAGTCGGCCAAGTCGGTCTCATTACCGTTGAAGCAACAGCCGTTACAGCTCAAGGTCGTATTTCCACAAGAGATTTAGGGATTTGGAATGACA
This sequence comes from Halalkalibacterium ligniniphilum, assembly GCF_000334155.1. Taxonomy (GTDB): domain Bacteria; phylum Bacillota; class Bacilli; order Bacillales; family Bacillaceae_D; genus Halalkalibacterium; species Halalkalibacterium ligniniphilum. Next base: position 35,856 of record NZ_ANNK01000106.1, read on the forward strand.
AACACATTCTAGGTCTTCAAGAAATCGTGACCCGTGTTCAGTCTCACGGAGCAAAAGCGGCCATTCAACTTGCCCACGCAGGACGAAAAGCGGTCGTTGATGGACCAATTCTTGCTCCATCGGCAATCCCTTTTGATGATGAAAGTAAGATTCCTGAAGAAATGTCCATTGATGACATTCATGCAACCGTAGAAGCTTTTCGCTTAGGTGTGCTTCGCGCCAAAAAAGCAGGATTTGACATCATTGAAATTCATGCTGCTCATGGCTATTTAATTAATGAATTTTTGTCACCTCTAACCAATAAACGGACAGATGATTACGGCGGGAGTCGTGAAAACCGTTACCGCTTTTTAAAAGAGATTCTTTCAGCCGTAACCTCAGAATGGGACGGTCCATTATTTGTTCGTATTTCTGCAGATGAATATACAGATGGCGGAAATACAATGGAGGATTTTATCCAGTTTGCGAAATGGATGAAGGTGCAAGGAGTTGACCTTGTTGATTGTAGCACTGGCGCTGTCGTTCCAGCAAAAATCTCTGTTTATCCTGGCTACCAAGTGCGTCATGCAGAATCCATTCGCAAAGGTGCCAGTATTCCTACAGCTGCAGTTGGCATGATCACATCAGGTGTACAGGCTGAGGAAATCCTTCGAAATGAACGGGCTGATTTAATCTATTTGGCTCGTGAACTGCTACGGAATCCGTATTGGCCACGTGATGCAGCCAAAGAGCTCGGTATTAGCATTGAGTCACCGGTTCAATATGAACGTGGCTGGCAGCAGTAACGAAGTTGAAGATTGCTTTCGTATTCATCTTAACCCGTGCTCACATCGCACGGGTTAATTGTTTAACTGCCTTCCCTCGATCACGAAACATTTTTGTTAACAGTTTATTTACAATAAATGTTGGAATGGTCGCTTCATATTCGACCGTATCCTTCATCAACACTCGTTCGCCGCTTTGTTCAAAAGCATGAATATGTTTCCATGCAGTGAAAGGGAATGGGGGCTTTATCGCCTTATCAATAAAAAAATGTGGCGCTTTCACTTCTTCTATAAGAGCCTCCCACATAACCGATACACCAGCAACTCCTATTTTCATTTTGATCGTATTGCCTTGAATCGTTTCTGGGTTTGATAATAACGTAATTTTCGGCAATCGTGTAATTTTTACTAAATTGTCTGCTGTTGAAAAAAATCCCCACACTTCATCTAGCTGTGCATCAATCACGGTTTCATAATGAAAGGTTTCTTTTCCCATATTTATCACTTCTCCTCTTTCGCCTATTATAATCGAAAAACCGAGTGAGCCAAAATAATAAAGGTGTGACCAATTTGAATGGACGAATTTTTATTTCTGGGCTTTTGCTTGCAGGATTTCTGCTCTGGATGAGCTTTAGCTGGCAACCTATCGATTTTTGGGTGCTATTTCCCCTATCACTAGCGTTTCTGACAGCGTATGCCTACTTTTTTGAACAAATCGAAATTACCTCCCTGTCAAAAAAAGAATGGCTTCTTGGGCTTTTCAGTGGTGCACTAATTTATGTGGGATTTGCTTTTGGAAAAGGAGTAATTGTTGCCACAGGTCTTCCTCTTCTCGAGCAATTGGAATCACTCTATGAGCTTGTCCGACCACGAGAAACCTGGCACTATCTATTACTTTTCATTATTGTCATTCCAGGGGAAGAATGGTTTTGGAGAGGCTTTGTCGTGAAGCGACTTAAACAAAGACTGACCCCAGTCCATGCAGCCCTTATCGGGACACTGCTTTACGCAGGAGCGCATCTTTTTGCAGGGAGTCTATTACTCGTACTCGCAGCGTTGCTTGCCGGCTTTATTTGGGCTTGGCTTTATGTGAAAACAAATAATTTAGGGGTCCCTATCGTTTCCCATCTTCTGTTTGATCTTTTATTACTTATCATTTTCCCGCTTATCTAGAAAAGCATCAATCTCACGAGAACAGACAACCCACTTTTTCATATGATACAGATGACTGATTCTTGAAGGGGAGTGATTGATTGGTACAAAAAGCATGGGGAGTCGATTCGGCAGCAGCCTACACAGAGGAATTATACACATGTGTTAAAAATAATTTTGGAAATCCGAAATATTGGGGGAGGTATTTAACTGATGTACCAAATGTTTCAGCGGGGTTGACGAAACAAGAAATCGAATTAATTCGAGAAAAAGGAATTAAGATCCTACCGATTTACAATCTTTTTTCCGAAGCAATCGGATACGAAAAAGGGCAAATTACAGCGAGGAATGCTGTTTTTCATGCCAGAAGGCTAGGGATTCCAACAAACATCGCCTTATTTGCAAATGTCGAACGCTTTTTTTCGGTTGACGAAGCCTGGATACGAGGATGGATGGGTGCACTTTTTCCAACTGGTTACAGGCCAGGTATATATCATGACCCTATAGAAGGTCCATTTTCTGAAGCGTATTGTCTGGCCTCTCAAAAAGATCCGAAAGTAGCGGAACAAACGATCCTATGGAGCGCTGAACCTGAGATAGGGATAACCAATGAAAGGAATGCTCCAGACTATAAACCTGCTTCCCCAAATTGTAAAGCGAATGTCTGGATTTGGCAGTATGGAAGGGATGCGAAAGAATGCCCAATTGATACGAATTTAGCTGACTCAAGACTATTATCATATTTGTATTAAAAAACTGATAGGCACCAGTCTAACGGCAAGAATCACTGGAAACTTTGACAGAAAACGTATTTAGTTTTCGTAGGAGGAGTTGAAGCGGCCTTGAGCCCCCTGGCTCCTTTAGCTAGACTTCTAGGGGCTGGAACATAACGAACGTGTAAATTTGAAAATGTGAACAATCCACAACCTTAGCGGAGGAAATAGACGTAGACTCCTGTGGGATCAAAATCAAAGGCAAGGGTGAGACCCCACAGTGCCTAGGCACGAGGAGGCTCACCAGCTGCCCGCGAAAAGCGAAGGATATTTCCGAAGCGATTGCTATGCATCAACGATCATGACGTTCGGATTTCTCATCAATAAAAACTCCTTTGTCCCAGCCTCTCTATATGAGTTGTAAAGACCGCTACAAGCTAGTTACTAGATCCCATTTTTCGAGATTATTTATGATTATATAAATAAATGGAAGCCAGCATAAGAATAATAGCAATGACTTTTTTTGTATCTAAAAGGAAGGTTTGACCACCAAATAGGCCAAAATGGTCAATCATCGCAGACATTAAGATCTGACCTGCAATAATAGAGAAAAAAGCAGCTGTTACACCAATCTTCGGCACGGCCATGACCATCACAAAAACATAAAAAGCACCGAGCAACCCACCCATCAATTGCCCTTTTGGTACTTCAAAAACAGCTAGAAGGTTTCCTTTCCCAAAAAACAGAACCACAAAAAACAATGCGACCGTTCCGATTAAAAAAGAAATAAACGCTGCCTCAATGACTCCTAGCTTTTTTCCTAAACCTCCGTTTATGACTGCTTGTATTCCGATAGCGATTCCACCAGCTAATGTCATCAATAGATAAAACCATTGCACTCTTTTCATCCCTTTCTTTGTTCATTTCTACATTGATTGTTCCATTCATTTCTCTCAAAAATAAGATAATTTAACAACTCTCCTACAAATGCAGTAAACCCTTCTTTACCTCTTCTGAGCGACTTAATTAGAAACCCGCATGAGCAGCTTCCTCTTCCCACTTGGATGAAAAAAAGTTCGTCAAGTAATGCTGAGAAACCTTTCAATAAAGGGATGTGAGCGGAAGGGCTTCATCGTTTTATCACCTGGCACACAAGCTTCGTCCCCTTTTCCACAAAAAAAAGTTGCGATAGAGCAACTCTTTAGGCGTATATATTAACAAGAAGGCCTTTAATTTCACCAACCATGCTTAAAATATCGAGCCCCTTTTTTTCTTTAGCAAGGACCGCATCTGTTAAATCAAGTAGCTTCCTGTCAACCTCCTGGACAATTTTATAGATCTTTGTTCGTCCTCGGCGATTAAACCCACGGCGTTCCTCTAATTTCAGACCAAGATCAACGGCATCCTGGATAAATTCCTTTACAAGCTGCTTATATTTTCGAAGCTCATCAACGGTGCGTGAGTCAGCCAATACCTTTCCTTGATCATCAATTTTCTGCATCAATTGACTTAAGCGTTCATATGCCTTATCATCCCGCTGTTTCCCCATAACCTCAGCGAATGAGACACGAGCAGTTGGTTCTTGCTTTTTGCTTTCAGCACGTGACAAGCCCGTTCTGCCAATTCGTTGTACGTCCATTTTGTTCCCGCCTTTACTAAGTTCCTTCTATTGTACCATAGCTGTTTCGTACACAAACCTATCAGTACGTACTTTTTTTATGAAGAAAAAGATGAAGGATGTTCCTCCTCCATCTTTCCACTTTTTATTGCAGTAATTGTAATACGCCTTGTGGCAATTGATTCGCCTGCGCAAGCATCGCTGTTGCAGATTGATTTAAAATGTTATTACGGGTAAACTCCGTCATCTCTAACGCCATATCTGCATCACGAATCCGTGACTCAGACGCCGTTAGGTTTTCATGCGTAATTTGTAAGTTGTTAATGGTGTGCTCCAAACGGTTTTGAACTGCACCTAGCTTCGCCCGAGCATCAGATAGACGTGTGATCGCTTGATCAAGGGCAAAAATGGCCTGATTTGCGCCGGCATGGGTAGTCACATCAATGCTTTCAATGCCCAATGTAACGACGTTCATTTCTGGAATGTCGATCATCACCTGCTGGTTTGTATTTGGTCCGATTTGGAACGCTAATGCATTGTTAATAACAGAGAATTCTGTTGTGTTTGTTGCGTCAGAAACAGAAAGGCTACTGTCAATCTTAAACCCAATTCCACCGTGCTGAATCGTACCATTCTTTGAAGTAAGCACCTTCGCAAAAACCGTATTTTCATATGTCGAACCAGCCTTCATTGGGTCCTTATAATTGATGGAAAACTCCGCTTCCATTTCTAAAGAAACCTTCACTGTTCCTGCACCAGTAATTTTCCGTGTGTTGATTTCAAGACCACCGACCTGAACAACCTCTGAACGAGGAATGACTAAGTCTTTAAATGTAAGAGGATTTGATGTCCAATCATCAAAATCATCTAGTCCCACTGCCGTAGCTGGCATAGGAGGAGTAGCCAATTCAGTTATTTGAATCTCTCCATTATTATCAGTTAATTCATACTCTGTTCCATCATTTGCCAAACCATACAAATCAGTTCCGTCATAAAACAGCTCTAATTCTTTGAAATTACCCGGAGTGATTTCAAACAGACCAACGATATTTCCAGCCGTGCTTCTTTGATAATCTCCCACTTGAACGGCTTTTGTTTCAATTGGTAATCCATCAGGGCCTAACACCTCGAGCCTTGCACCTTTTGGATCCGTTGTTCCATCATAGTTACGAATGTTAATCGTATATTGTCCTAGCGCGTTCTCGTCTGCTAAATTGGCAAATGAAACGTCTGAAGCTGCCCCAAGTCCTCCAGCTGATTGAATCATTTCAACCTTCTCTTTAACATTTCTCACGTCTAATCTGTAATCACCAGACTTTAAGTTTGCATCAACGACCTGTGGAAATTCAACAAGGTTTGCATTGTTCGTCGTATTGATATCTACAAATGTCGTCAATACCGCAGATGAGCCATCTAAAAGCTTCCTTGTGTTAAATTCTGTTTTTCGAGAAATGTCATCAATTTCTAACTTCAGTTGGTCAATTTCCTTTTGAATTTGTTCACGGTCATATTCTGTATTCGTATCATTGGACGCTTGCACAGCTAGCTCACGCATCCGTTGCAGCATAGCGTGCACTTCTTGCATGGCACCTTCCGATGTTTGCATAAGAGAAATTCCGTCCATCGCGTTTCGTTCAGCCATTTTAAGGCCGCGAATTTGGGAGCGCATTTTTTCAGAAATTGCAAGGCCTGCAGCATCATCTGCTGCACGGTTAATACGGAGTCCAGAAGATAGCTTTTCAAGGTTTTTTGACGTTTGAAATTGGTTTTTATAAAGGTTGCGATATGCGTTCAATGCTTGAATATTATTGTTTATTTTCATTCAGGTTACGTCCCTTCCTAATTGTCATACATGACATTATTTTCATAGACGCTCGCCTTTTGACGTAGCGATTTAGGCTGAATATCCTGTTTTGTTTTCATCGCTTCATTCCAGGCTCCCATAATAGAAGTCAACAGTTGGATAAGCTCTTGAAGGATAGCTTTATCTTTTTTGTAGTTTGCTTCAATGATCTTGTCGGCCATATAATTGTACAGCTGATCGAGCTGATCTGCGACAATCCCTGCTTCATAATTGAGTCCCGCACCTAAGCGATGTACAATATCACTTGCTTTTTGCAGTGACTCGTTTGCAGTAACGTAATCTTTTTCATCGATTTGCTGAATCGCTTGCTCCAAATTATTGTAACACGCTTCATACAATAGAGAAGTTAATTCTTCTGGAGACTTCTGATAAATGGCTTCATTTGTTAAAAACTGTGACAACTAGGTCACCTCCGCCTTCTTTGCTCTATTGTTAGTATCGGATTAGATGAAGAAGAAGTTAATATTTTTTTTCCATTTCCTCAATAAGTAACAAAATTTCGGCCATCACTGAGTATAATTGGGGCGGAATATTATCACCTAAGTCCATATCTAATAAATTTTCAACGAGAAGCGGGTCTTCTTGCATATGAATTTGATTTTTTTTTGCTAATTGTATAATTTGATTGGCAATCTGACCTTTCCCCTGGGCGACGACTTTGGGTGATCCACCCTCATCTTCATCATAGCGAATCACTGCTGCTGTCGGCCCATTCACATGCCGACGCTGCTTTTGATTAAAATGCTTGGAAATCATCATATTTTAAAATCAAACCCTTTCTCAGTAAAAATCGGCTGCTGGGTTTCTGCGGTATTATTTGCTTTTACTCCTTGTTGTTCCTTTGACTCTGACGTCATTTTCGCAAACTTAATGCTGGAAATTGAATAACCAATTTCAGAGAGTCGTGTCGTCGTAAGCTCGACGAGTGGCTCCATTTTTGTCGCAAAATCATTTTTGTCATTTTTCAGTGTAACGGACAGGTTTCGATCCGCCACTTGAACGAGAATGCCAATTTCACCTAACTTTTTCGTTTCCATTAAAAAATAAAGGCTACAGTTTTCCCAATCTACTTTCTGTCCTTCGCTTCGCGAGTTCACAAAGACTTGAAGATTTTCCACTTTTTCTTCTAACAAAAACGGCAGGTTCATAAATAAGCTCTGCAAATTCCCTTGTTGGTCTGATTTGCTTAAAAGCTGCTGACCTGTTATGTTCGAAAGGGCTTGATTGGCCAACTGCTGAGCTCTTGAACCTTCTTCCTCTCCCCTCAACAGCTGGAGTAACGCTGCTTTCAAGTTTTGCTGACTTCCTTGCTGCTGTCCATCTCTTCCTGAAGCAAATTGCTGAGCCATTTCACTATCCCGATTTATACCAAGACCACGAACTGCTTCAAGCATTCCCCTTGCCGACTGGTCTTGCCCCAATGCCCTTATCGATTCGGAGAGTTGAGCTGGTAGCTGGGGTGGCTGATTTGAGGCGCGCTCTGACACATAGTGCATGACTTTCGTTTCAGAAGGCTTGAAATTGATTCGTTCAATAAGCTGCTTCACTTCATGAACGATGCGACTTGCTTCTTGAGCTTGTCCACGACTTAACAGCTTTTTTGCTTCCGCTAGCTGGCTACTTGCTTGCATCAGCTGCTTTTCCTGTTTCATTGACGCAAACAGCATCATTTCACTTTTTAAAATCGCATGATCAAGCTTGTTAATCGTCGTTTCAAGCAATGGTTTTGTCTGGGCATTTGCTTGACTACGAAATTGCTCCATTAAGCGATGAATTTGGTCTAAACTTCTTGTCACATCTCGTTGAAAAAGTTTGAAGGATTCTGTTAACTCAGCAAGCTTTTGCGTGACCGTCGTCACCGCAATGCTTTTACTTCCAAGCTCAACGCTTGTCTGAAACTGCTCATTCCCTTGGTACACTTGACCTTGATTCGCTAATGACGCATCTTTTGCAACCATTTGATTTTCAAGCTGCATAAGTAGGTTCCCGACATTTTGTCTTGCTGCAAGCTCCCTTCCTTGCTCCTTTAACTGAAGGGCTTCTGCTAGGCTGGCCTCCACCACAGGGGTAACTGCAGAAAAGGAAGGAAGCTGGGAAAGGGTCGACTGAACCGACTGTAAAGCTTTTTCAAAGTTTCCTTCCCGCTGTATCTGCTGCTGTGCTTTTTGAAAAATATCACGAATGGTTGGACCTATTGGTGTCATTCCACCACTCTGCCGCTGCTCAAGCTTTTCTAATGCTTGACTTAATTGTATGCGGCCTTCTTCACCGATTTTTGGAAGCTGTTGAAGCAGTCTCTCAAGCTGTTGTCGAACTTCTGTTGGCAATCCTTCCTTTTGAAGAAGCATAATGATGCGATCGTGAAGTGGCTCTCCAGGTACTCTACTAACTCTATTATCAGTTTGTGATCGATCACGTGGTTGAATTTGAAAATCCCGATTCAACTCCCGTGCTAAATCCTGAAGCACCTCATTTATTGGACGTCCGTGAAGGGCTTCATGAATGGAACGGAGATGGGTCGCAGTAAGCTCTAAGCTTTTATTGGCTAGAGCTTGAACCGTATTTAACCTCTCAGACGCTGTTCCTTCATTCATAAATCGTTGCAGCTCACGAATCCCCTCATTTGTTAGCGAAATGCCCTTATCAATAAGAATCTGAACAGCTTGAATAAGCTCAGATGAGGGTTGCCGCATCCCCATGCTCTGTAAAACGGTTTGAGCTTGACCTTGCCGCTGTCCTTGTAATGGAGGTGTTCCTTTTGTTTCTTCCGTCACAGCACGAACTTGAATCGTTTCACCTTTCGGATCGGTGACTTGCACCATAACCCGATCACCTTCAGGAATTTTCCCTTCAAAAGTGGCTGTTATTTCCCGACCGCGTATGGTTAATACCGCTTGGTTGTCTCCTTTACGTTCTTTAATGGTAGCACGATAAATCTCACCTTTTCGAACCGGCACTTGCTGTTGGGCTGGTTGCTGCTGCGATGTTATTTGGTTGCTGATCTGCATGCCATTCACGCTCCCGAACAAATTCTCTATAGTTGTTATCGGAGTAATTGCTCGATTTCTTAATAGCTTTTATGTTTAACTACCCCTTGCCCATCATCTCAAAATACTCAAAAGTGGGTTCTTTTCTAAATGGAATAGAAGTTTAAATCTAAGTAGATTTCCATTAAGGAGCTACGTCCGAGAAAGCTCCTTCACTTCCTCACGAGCTCCATAGCTCACTTTACGATAAAAACTCACCTGTTTTAAAATGGATTGATGATCTCATCCTCATCATTGACTAAAAAATCTCGTTGTAGGCTGGTACCTCTAGTTGCATGGGTTCCCTTTTCTTGCCGTAAGAAAAGATCATTCCCTTTAATGACTGCTTTTTCACCAAAGCGGCTTTTTAATTCCTCGACTGCTTTCGATAACCTATCCTTTTTTATTTCTTGTTCGTATTGGAACAAATCTAATTGTTTATACGCATGCTGCTCCTCGATTAAATCATAACCAGTAATGCCGAGAAGGCGAATAGGCTCTCCATTCCAATGCTTGTGCAACAATGCCAAGGCTTCATGATAAAAATCGTCCTTAAACTGAAGGGGATTTTCGACTTTTCGGCTACGTGTAATCGTCTTCCTATCATGATAACGAATCGTTAGCTGTACACCTCTAGCAAACACCTTTTTGCGTCTCATCCGGAGATTAACAGCTTCGGACAGACGAACAAGATGTTGTTGGATGGTCTGCATGTTCACCGTATCTTCTTTTAAAGTTGTTGAATGGCCCACGCTTTTAAAATGATGAATCGAATCAGGATCAACAGGTCGATTGTCTTCCCCATTCGCTAAGCGTCGCAGTCTTTTTCCATTGATTCCAAATGCTTGTGATAGCAAGTGAATATCAGCCTTTGCTAAGTCACCAATTGTCTTAATGGAATATTTGTGAAATTTTTGAACCGATCGCTTTCCAATACCATGCATCTCTCCAATTTCCATTGGCCAAAGAATGTTTGGAATATCACGTTTTCTGAGAACTGTAATCCCTAAAGGCTTTTTCATATCACTAGCCATTTTTGCTAAAAATTTATTAGGAGCAATTCCAATACTACAAGGCAAATCCATTTCTTTCAGCAAACGAGATTGAATTTCCTTTGCTAAATCTATTGGATGCTTCTTCGATGTGCTTGAGGTCACATCGACATAGCCCTCGTCAATTGAAACAGGTTCGACGAGCGGCGTGTATTCCTGTAATAATGCAAAAAGCTTCCTTGATGCTGCTCGATACCTATCAAAGTTAGGAGCCATAATGATTAATTCAGGGCAGGCTCTTTTCGCCTGCCAGACTGGCATTGTTGTACGGACACCCCTTGCTCGCGCCTCATAGCTGCTCGTCACAACAATCCCTCGACGATCTTCTACACTTCCAGCAATGGCAAGAGGCTTTCCTTTAAGTGAAGGATTATAGGCCATTTCAACTGACGCATAAAAACTATTCATGTCAATATGAAGGATGATTCGCCCTTGTCCCATGAATTTCGAACCTCCATTTATTGTTCTTTTCATTATACGAAAAAATGTTCGTATTTAAAACAGCGCTGATACAATATGATTGTCATTACATAGCAAATGAGCCGTATCACAGTTCTGCGATACGGCTCATTTGCTTTTGGTCTGAAGCATTTATCTTGAATATAACTTCACACGAAAATCCAGAAGAGTAACACAATCACTATAGCAACAATTGGAATAATGACAATATAAATAAAGGAAAGATTTGCAATACTTTTACCACTCTCATAATTTGACCCATCAGCCCTTGTAAGCATTAATGTGACAACAAGTGCAATCACACACACAAACAAACCTAAAAAAATTAAAAAGTTCATCTCTTATCTCCTTTTAATCTATATCAAATATTTTGATTATTTTTTCTCACCAACTTGAATAATAAAATCAAATATTATAAAAAGTTAAATATTACCATTCGATCAACAAGCTCGGGTACAATCAATGCTATTCTCAAATATTTCAAGAATAACAAAAGGTTCGCTTTTGTGGCAAGTTAAATGATCCGAGAGCAAAAAGAATGTAATGGTCATGCATAAAAAAGTAAAACTCTGAAAGTTCTTGTAAATAACGATGGAGAAAAAGACGAATGTCGTTGAACTATGTTATGATTGATTTAGACAGTCAGCTTGGTCAGTCTTAAGTTGCGAAGGAGGGTGACCAAAGATGAGCAATGTCGAGTATGACCTTTTATACGAAAGGGTAAATGCTTTTATAAAGCTTTACCGACAAGAGCGAATTAAATCACCGACCATTGCAGAATTAGCTGATTTAGTCGGTGACACAGAAGAGAAAGTATTGGAATGTCTTGAATTCGGTAATCCTGTTTTTCAAGCACCTCATTACCTCCATTAACTGATATTTTTTGTCGAGTATATCTTTTTCATCCTTTCACGGACTCTTTGAACCTCCGTTTGCCCTGTTCTAGCCTCATATTACCCACGTACTATTTCCCCATAACCACTAATCATTGTACAGTCAGAAATCAGACAGTAAAATATAGTTTTTTAAACGAAAAAGCCATTACAAGGATCAATGTGTAATGGCTTTTTCGTATTTCTTAATGTGACACTTCTTTAGAAATGGCGACAATTGCTTCAGCCGCTTTTATTAATTCAGCGATCGGCATTTTTTCATTTTTTGTATGAATCTCTTCATAGCCAATCGCCAAGTTCACAGTTGGAATACCGAAGCCTGCAATGATGTTTGCGTCACTTCCTCCCCCACTTTTCAGCAATCGGGGAGTTCGATCAATTGCAGTCATTGCTCTTTTGGCAACCTCTACCACTTCATCCCCCTCACCAAGCTTATACCCAGGATACATCACTTCAACGTCCACTTTAGCAGTTGTTCCCATTTCGAGCGCTGTCTCTTCAAAAGCTGCTTTCATTCTCGCTACTTGGGCTTCCAGCTTTTCCGGTACAAGGGAACGGGCCTCAGCAAGAATGTTCACTTGATCACACACAATATTTGTTTGTGATCCACCTTCAAATCGACCAATGTTTGCTGTTGTTTCTCCATCAATGCGTCCAAGAGGCATTTTTGAAACAGCTTTAGCCGCAACAGTAATCGCTGAAATTCCCTTTTCAGGAGCTACACCAGCATGAGCTGTTCTCCCGTTCACAACCGCCTTTACCTTTGCCTGGGATGGTGCTGCGACAATAATATCTCCAACAGGACCATCACTATCAAGTGCGTAACCAAACTTTGCTTGGATAAGCGTTGGATCTAATGCTTTTGCCCCTGCCAGTCCAGACTCTTCGCCTACTGTAATAATAAATTGAATCACTCCATGCTCAATGTTTTGCTCCTTTAATACTTTGATTGCTTCAAGCATTGCAGCAATTCCAGCTTTATCATCCGCTCCAAGAATTGTCGTTCCATCTGTCACAACATACCCATCTTTAATCGAAGGTGTCACGTTCTTTCCTGGTACGACTGTATCCATATGGGACGTAAAATAAATTGCATCAACCCCTTCTTTAGTTCCAGGTAATGTACAAATAAGATTTCCAGCTGAATGCTCTGTTTTCGTTGCTGCATCATCTTCTATCACATCAACGCCTAGCTCTTCGAATTTTGCTTTTAAAATAGGAGCAATCTTATCCTCATGTTTTGTTTCAGAATCAATTTGAACAAGTTCAAGAAATTCCTCAACGAGTCTTTGTTCGTTAATCATCTAGTAAGCCTCCATCATTGTTCTCTACGTTGATGTTACAGGATTTCTTTAATATTTTCAGCTTTTTTGCCCGAAATTATTGCGGGTCATCTTTTTCACAATATTCATACAAAACACCTCGAGCCGATCTTGGGTGAAGGAAAGCAACCTTCATTCCATTAGCACCTGGAACAGGCTTTTCGTTAATCATTTCGACACCATTTTCTTTTATCTCAGCAATCCGTTCTTCAATATTTTGAACGCCTAAAGCAATATGGTGAATCCCTTCACCACGCTTCTTTATAAATTTTGCAATTGGACTCTCCGCCGACAGAGGCTCCAGCAATTCAATTTTTGATTCTCCTAATTTTAGGAAGGCGATTTTTACACCTTGAGATGGAACTTCCTCCATCCCAAGAAGCTGCAACTTCAAGCTTCCTACATAAAACGGGAGAACTTCCTTTATCGAGGTAACTGCAATTCCGATGTGGTCAATTCTTCTTGCTTTTTCTGTCATTCTCGCTCACCTCTCTGTTGTTTCGGATTTCTTCTCTATCATACATAAATTCTTGGTAACGATTCCATTTTCCTGCTTTTCCTAGAGAAATCCCCTATAGACCTTGTCCAAATGCTCATCTCTAAGTACAATAGTTAAGAAGTAGGATGATGCTGGAGGAGGGACAAACATGCCACGTAAGTTTCAAAAAACGATTATATACATTATGATTATCACACTTGTTCTTGGTAGTCTATTAATGGGTGTCTCATTTTTCTAGACATTGACAATCATAAGTAAGAGGCTGACAAAAGGTCAGCCTCTTTTGATTTTAGGTTCTATTTTTTACATTGCTCCATATAGACGGGCAAGCGTTTCAAATGAGTCACCTGAACTCACAATTAACACTTTTGTTCCGAGGGGTACCTCTTCATAAAGAATCTCCACCTGCTCATTTGCCATACGGACACAGCCTGCAGTAATAGACTGACCAATTGATTGAGGTTGATTTGTTCCATGGATTCCGTACGTGCGCCCATCTGATCCCCGCGCGTCAAAGCCAATCCAGCGTGAGCCCAGAGGATTTTCAACTGCCCCTCCCTCGATATTTTTCTTTCGATAATAGGGTTCCGTTGCTTTTACAGTCACTGTAAAAAGACCTTCAGGTGTTCTGTCTTCTTCCTTTCCAGTCGCCACAGCGAATGTTTTTTTGATCTCTCCGTCATGGACAAATGCCAATTGATTTGTCGAGATGTTCACAATGACAAACGGGTCCCCGACTGTCGGATTTTCCCCGAGCGGCCATAGAGGGGAAGCTACAAGGACAACGAGAAGCATTAGGAAGCCTTTCATAGTTAGCCCCTACCTTTCAACATTGTTTTTGTTAGCTTCCCCTATAAATTATTTGCTATCCTCTTCCTTATACAGTGACTCTTTAATCAGTAAATATTCTTCTAGCTCATGCATGACATAAAAAAGAGCAGAACGAATTTGAAATTCTTTATGCGTAACTGGCAGGGGCATTTGGGCAAAATTTTCGCGAATCTCTTTTAGACGCTGTAAAAAATAAGGAACGGTATTAGTAGGACTTACCGCTTTACTAAGTTCTTCTAAGAAATCTGCAATGGTTTCATTTTGTTTGACTGTTTCGTCCATCGATGAGAGGAAAGGAATAATCCGTTCAATGATTTCAAATTGTCTTTCTCTCATTTTGAAATAATGGTAAAAATGATCCTCATAGCGAACAAGATGGTTATTTATATTTCTTAAAGCGACATTTTTTGCTTTTTGAATGAGGTTAGCCGTCTCATGAATTTCCTGACCTTTCCAGTCACTTTCTCCATGGCGAACGTACAGCGCCAATTCGCGGAGCATGACTTTAAAGTTTTCTTCGATGTTACGTTGGTAACGTCGTAAATCCCGATCAATATTTGGCATATACAAATTCATAACAAGAGCGACACCAATACCAATAACGATGATTAATAATTCATTTAAGAAGATCGCAAGAGATACTTCTCCAAACATTAACACATGAAGCATAATAACTGTACTTGTGACAATCCCTTCTTTTAAATTGAGCCATACAACGGTCGGAATAAATAAAAGCAAGAGCAAAGTCAGTGTCCATGGTTCGTATCCAAGTAATTCAAACAATATAAAGCTATAAATAAGTCCAATGATTCCTGCAGCCAACCGTTGCCAGGCTGCTCGAAGTGAGCTTTTTCGCGTAACTGAAATGCATAAAATTGTCAGAATCGCAGCAGATGAATAAAACTCCAACCCTAGTGAACGGGCGATTAAAATGGCAATGCCTGCACCTAAAGCTGTTTTCAATGTACGGTAACCGATTTTAAGTTTCATGAATGCACCTTTCCCTGTTTTTTGTTCATTCTATCATACAAGCGTTGTTGAGCAAGTAACGAAAACACAAGCCTCTCACTATTATTCACCAAAAGGTCAGAACAAACATCGATCGATTAAAGGAAAAACAAAAAGACTTGCAATGCAAGTCCCCTTTACAATACTTTGTCCAAGAAATCTTTTGCCCGTTCTGTTTTTGGAGCTGAAAAAAATTCATTCGGCGGTAAGTCCTCCAATAGGATTCCTTGATCCAAAAATAGCACCCGATCGGCAACTTCTCGCGCAAACCCCATCTCATGGGTAACAATAGCCATTGTCATGCCACTTTCAGCAAGGTCTTTCATAACAGCCAAGACTTCCTTCACCATTTCAGGGTCAAGGGCAGATGTTGGTTCATCAAACAGCATAACCTCAGGGTCCATTGCAAGCGCCCTGGCAATTGCTACACGCTGCTTTTGTCCCCCTGATAAACGAGTTGGATACTCGTCTCTCTTTTCATACAAGCCGACTTTTCTTAATAAATCTTCAGCTTTTGCTGTTGCATCACTCTTTGAGACATCTTTCACCGTCATCGGTGCATAGGTTAGATTTTCCAATACTGTCATATGTGGAAAAAGATGAAAATGTTGAAAGACCATCCCGATTCCTTGTCGTGCTTTCATAACGTCTGTCTTTGGGTTTGTCATTTCATAATCTCCAACCCATATCTGGCCAGATGTTGGCCTCTCCAGAAGGTTCATACAGCGAAGAAAGGTTGATTTTCCTGAACCGGATGGACCAATGACTGCAACTACATCTCCTTTATGAATTTCCGTTGAAATTCCTTTGAGCACCTCTAAGGAGCCAAACGATTTATGCAAATCTTCAACTTTAATCACTACGTTTTAATCTCCTTTCAAGCATGCGGCCGATTATCGTAAGAATCATTACTAAAACATAATAAATCAGCGCAACAAACAACAGCGCCTCGAAGGAACGAAAAATTTGTGCATTAACAACTTGTGCTCGACGCATTAAGTCCATGACGCCAATGACTGATACAATCGCTGATTCTTTCGTTAAATTAATAAATTCATTAAAAAGTGCCGGTAAAATATTTTTTAAAGCCTGAGGTAAGATAATTTTCAACATCATCGGACGAGCCGGAATGCCTAGCGCTTCTGCGGCTTCCCTCTGTCCTTTATCAACCGCTTGAATGCCCGCACGAATAATCTCAGAAACATATGCCGCTGAGTTTAAACTGAAGGCAAGGACCCCTGCTGTATAAGCATTGATATCAATCCCAAATTGAGGCGGTGCAAAGTAAATAATCATTAATTGTACAATTAAAGGTGTACCACGAAAAACAGACGTATAAGCGTCTGCAAGAAAACGTAAGATACGGTTCTTACCAATTTTAAATGTGGCGAGCACCGTTCCTAAGGCTAATCCTAGTAATATTGAAACAGATACAAACTGTAACGTGACCCCGATCCCTTGTAGCATAAAAGGGATAAAGGGCACAATTTGGGAAAAATCCAAATTCATGCCCATTTCATTCCTCTCTAAAACAAATATTTATTCCTTACTCATCTGTGTCAAGCCATTTAACAATTAATTCATCGACTGTTCCATTTTCAATCAATTCATTTAATTTTTCATTAAACGGCTCAACAAGCTCACTACCCTTTGGAAAAGCAATGGCAAACCCAGACTCTTCATCTACACCCATTTCAAATGACGTTAATCCGTCTTGTGCAGCAACATAACCCTCTGCGACCTTATCTTCAATAATTAAAGCATCAAGACGTCCTGCAAGTAATTCTTGAATTAAATCAGGAATACGATCTCTTGTTTCAATCGTTAATTCCCCTAGTTCCTCTTGCAAGTCTGCAGCAGTTTCCTCTTGAATGGAACCAAGCTGTACACCAACGCTTTTTCCAATTAAATCTTCAATCGAAGCAATACCACTGCCTTCAGGAACAACAATCAAGTTTGCCGCTTCATAATACGTATTGGAAAAATCAACGTTTTCTCTACGATCGTCCGTTGCAGACATGGCTGACATTACAAAGTCAACACGCTCAGACTCAAGTGCAGCAATCAAACCATTAAAATCCATGTTCATGATTTCAAGCTCATAGCCAAGCTCTTCTGTAATTAACTCTGCAAGCTCGATGTCAAAACCAACATACTCTCCCGTTGTAACATCAACAGATTCGAACGGCGGGTAATCAGCAGATGTACCCATAACAATTGTACCGCCAGCTTCCTCTGTCGGTGCTTCTTCTGCATTTTCTGCAGGTGTTTCTGGCGTTTCTTCAGCCGGCTCTTCTTCGCTTGTCCCACATGCAGCAAGCAAACCTAGTGATAGGATTGCCGACATTCCTAATGTTAACCATTTATTTTTTTTCATTAAAAAATTCCCCCTATGAATTTATTCTCGTAATGTAATATTTATTCAAGTGTATGTATCTTAACACATGCTTCTTTTTTTTTGAAGTACTTTAGCAAAAATTATCCCGTCATTATTATTTACAGAATATTCGATTCGGTTCAACATCTAATTCAGTCCCTATTTGACACCTTATAAGCTTTAAATCCTTCCAAAACAAATGAGTCGATTCCTTTATTCCAATAGCAAAAAATTGAACAAAAGAGGGTATCTTAATCAATGATAATAGCCTTTTCTATCATCTTTTATTTTAGATTCGCTCGCTTTGTATTCATCATTCTCCACATTTAAGCTAGAATATCTTATAATAATGCTACATTTTGATTTGAAAGGTGAGAGCGTGCATGCCTTTTCGACGTGAAGATGCGTTTCGTTATACATTTGAAGATCCGCTTAAGTCAACTTTTCGATTGATCAAAGCCGATGAAAAGAACATTCGTAGTTCTGAGGGAGAAATGTGTATTCTAGATATTAGCCCTGGCGGTATTCGAATGTCTACTACGTATGAACTACCTGATCCAGAGGAAACAAGCCTATTTTTAGAAATCGATCTTCCGATCAATGAAGCTGCTTTAGTTATGAGAGGAGAAGTCGTATGGAAGAAAAGCTATGCTTCTTCTTTCGAATACGGAATTAACTTTCATAATACAGAAAAAGAGCGCCAAATGATTGTTGCCGAATTAAAAATCTACGTTAAACGTCATTTAAAGTTAGGAAAATAAATCCCTAGTTTGCTTCGTTTTTTCATGTATGTATTTTATTTTACCTCCTTTACCGGCGGATTCTCTATACTACATTAAGGAGGATTAAATGGACCTAATTCTTGTTGTTGCTCTTGGGGCACTCATTGGTATTTTTTCTGGTTTTTTTGGTATTGGAGGAGGAATGATTTTAACACCTCTTCTTCTGCTAATAGGT
>NZ_ANNK01000107.1 GCF_000334155.1 Halalkalibacterium ligniniphilum
CATTTTCTGCAGGTGTTTCTGGCGTTTCTTCAGCCGGCTCTTCTTCGCTTGTCCCACATGCAGCAAGCAAACCTAGTGATAGGATTGCCGACATTCCTAATGTTAACCATTTATTTTTTTTCATTAAAAAATTCCCCCTATGAATTTATTCTCGTAATGTAATATTTATTCAAGTGTATGTATCTTAACACATGCTTCTTTTTTTTTGAAGTACTTTAGCAAAAATTATCCCGTCATTATTATTTACAGAATATTCGATTCGGTTCAACATCTAATTCAGTCCCTATTTGACACCTTATAAGCTTTAAATCCTTCCAAAACAAATGAGTCGATTCCTTTATTCCAATAGCAAAAAATTGAACAAAAGAGGGTATCTTAATCAATGATAATAGCCTTTTCTATCATCTTTTATTTTAGATTCGCTCGCTTTGTATTCATCATTCTCCACATTTAAGCTAGAATATCTTATAATAATGCTACATTTTGATTTGAAAGGTGAGAGCGTGCATGCCTTTTCGACGTGAAGATGCGTTTCGTTATACATTTGAAGATCCGCTTAAGTCAACTTTTCGATTGATCAAAGCCGATGAAAAGAACATTCGTAGTTCTGAGGGAGAAATGTGTATTCTAGATATTAGCCCTGGCGGTATTCGAATGTCTACTACGTATGAACTACCTGATCCAGAGGAAACAAGCCTATTTTTAGAAATCGATCTTCCGATCAATGAAGCTGCTTTAGTTATGAGAGGAGAAGTCGTATGGAAGAAAAGCTATGCTTCTTCTTTCGAATACGGAATTAACTTTCATAATACAGAAAAAGAGCGCCAAATGATTGTTGCCGAATTAAAAATCTACGTTAAACGTCATTTAAAGTTAGGAAAATAAATCCCTAGTTTGCTTCGTTTTTTCATGTATGTATTTTATTTTACCTCCTTTACCGGCGGATTCTCTATACTACATTAAGGAGGATTAAATGGACCTAATTCTTGTTGTTGCTCTTGGGGCACTCATTGGTATTTTTTCTGGTTTTTTTGGTATTGGAGGAGGAATGATTTTAACACCTCTTCTTCTGCTAATAGGTCTTCCACCTACCGTTGTTATTGGGACAAGTCTTATGCTCTCTCTCGGTACATCATTTTCGGGAGCTTTTGCTCATATTCGGATGAAAAATGTAAGGTGGAACTTGGTCATTATTATTAATATTACTGGTATTATCGGTACTCAAATTGCCCACCCACTTATGCTTTATTTAGAGAGGATGCAATTGGCAGAACTCGTAATTTCGATTTTTTACTTACTTCTGCTAGGCTTCTTCTCAATATCTTTGCTAAGAAAACGAAAGTATAGAACGGCCAGAGTTACAAAGCTCCCCTTACATGTTGTAGCAAGCTTTATTGGTTTGTCTGCAGGGTTTATTTCTTCAATGCTTGGTGTCAGTGGTGGCTTTTTCATTGTGCCACTGTTAATCACATTGTTAGGATTTTCTGCAAGAGAAGCCGTAGGGACAAGCTTAGCATCCGTTGTCTTGATTGTAGCGGCAGGGGTAGTTTCTTACAGTCTTTCCTCACCGCTACAATTA
This sequence comes from Halalkalibacterium ligniniphilum, assembly GCF_000334155.1. Lineage (GTDB taxonomy): Bacteria > Bacillota > Bacilli > Bacillales > Bacillaceae_D > Halalkalibacterium > Halalkalibacterium ligniniphilum. The sequence goes on from NZ_ANNK01000107.1 coordinate 1,580, forward strand.
GCCCTTGGTTTGTCTCTGGTGCTTGGAACCTTCTTCGGTACACCAATAGGCGCAAAGCTTACGAAGCAGTTTCATGAAGGTACGATGAGGAAATTGCTTGGGGCACTCTACATAACCATTATGCTAAGTGTACTCGTAAATATGGCGAATTTCCCTAAGGTTGGCTTACTGCTAATCAGCATTTTCGCTCTCTATTTTTTTACATTTTCACTTTATCGAGTGCATAAAAACAAAAAACAACAATCGGAATAAAGCTTCTTCTGTAAGAAGTTTTTTCGTTTTTCCAAATAATCTTTTTGTCTACACAAAGTGCTTCTACTCTTAAATTTTACATATTTTAAATGGATTCATTTTTGATGGCTTGTGATATATTATTTTTAAAAATATGAAAGAGGAATAGGAATGGAACATCCAAAGGGATCTTCTGATTATGAACTTTTAAAAGAGGCTTTAGTTGGTTTTAGTTTTGGGATGATGCTGATGATTGTAACGTTTTTATTTGTTCATTTTGTTTTAGGCTTCCACGCCTTCTCTTAGTAGCATAAAGGGAGGTTGCTTTCTCCCTAGATACGCTTTGCATTTGAAAAAGAAGATAAAAGCTAGCTTAACGGCTAGCTTTTTTTGTGGCAGAATATTTTTCGAATACACTGCGCTTTACATGAAGTGGCGGATGGGATAGGCTAATTTTCCAGAAAAGCTTGTTGCTCTGGTCTTTTCAAAAAAGCCTGTCCGCAAAGGCTCCATGTCAAGCGACAAAATCAGGATGAATAAATTATATCAATAACGAATAATTATACTTCCTTTTGGTACATCAGTTAAATGCCAAATACACTCCATCCCTTTTTCTGCGCTACAATCGCTTCGCAGATTTCTCCTATTCCCTTCCCTTATAAGGTTATACTCCAATTCCATGTACCCGAACGTTATCGATTTAAAACGAATATGAGACCTGATTCTTGTTTTTTAACATTTGAATGGATGCGTTACTCTGCATTGACGACAAAGCTTGACGTTCGATTACTGAATAAAAAATTATGAAAAATTTTTCTAT
>NZ_ANNK01000108.1 GCF_000334155.1 Halalkalibacterium ligniniphilum
TTCCTCACCGCTACAATTAGCCCTTGGTTTGTCTCTGGTGCTTGGAACCTTCTTCGGTACACCAATAGGCGCAAAGCTTACGAAGCAGTTTCATGAAGGTACGATGAGGAAATTGCTTGGGGCACTCTACATAACCATTATGCTAAGTGTACTCGTAAATATGGCGAATTTCCCTAAGGTTGGCTTACTGCTAATCAGCATTTTCGCTCTCTATTTTTTTACATTTTCACTTTATCGAGTGCATAAAAACAAAAAACAACAATCGGAATAAAGCTTCTTCTGTAAGAAGTTTTTTCGTTTTTCCAAATAATCTTTTTGTCTACACAAAGTGCTTCTACTCTTAAATTTTACATATTTTAAATGGATTCATTTTTGATGGCTTGTGATATATTATTTTTAAAAATATGAAAGAGGAATAGGAATGGAACATCCAAAGGGATCTTCTGATTATGAACTTTTAAAAGAGGCTTTAGTTGGTTTTAGTTTTGGGATGATGCTGATGATTGTAACGTTTTTATTTGTTCATTTTGTTTTAGGCTTCCACGCCTTCTCTTAGTAGCATAAAGGGAGGTTGCTTTCTCCCTAGATACGCTTTGCATTTGAAAAAGAAGATAAAAGCTAGCTTAACGGCTAGCTTTTTTTGTGGCAGAATATTTTTCGAATACACTGCGCTTTACATGAAGTGGCGGATGGGATAGGCTAATTTTCCAGAAAAGCTTGTTGCTCTGGTCTTTTCAAAAAAGCCTGTCCGCAAAGGCTCCATGTCAAGCGACAAAATCAGGATGAATAAATTATATCAATAACGAATAATTATACTTCCTTTTGGTACATCAGTTAAATGCCAAATACACTCCATCCCTTTTTCTGCGCTACAATCGCTTCGCAGATTTCTCCTATTCCCTTCCCTTATAAGGTTATACTCCAATTCCATGTACCCGAACGTTATCGATTTAAAACGAATATGAGACCTGATTCTTGTTTTTTAACATTTGAATGGATGCGTTACTCTGCATTGACGACAAAGCTTGACGTTCGATTACTGAATAAAAAATTATGAAAAATTTTTCTATCACGTTTTTTCAGCCCAATTATCTATTTATAAAGTGAAAGGAGGTGAGAGAAGCATGGATGCATTAAACCAGTCAAGACTTACTTTGCAATTCATTGTTGGAACAAACGAGTTTGGAGAGGACATTGTTCGTAACAAAAGCTTTAACAATGTGAAAGCAACAGCAACAGATGAACAGCTACAAAGTATTGCCCAAGATCTTGCATCGATCCAACAGCACGGGTTAAAAACAGCAATTCGAAACAATACGATTCACTTACTCTAATTTTAAAGAAAAAGGTGAGGATGAATGAGCAAACAGTTAGAACTATTATTTGAAAATGAAGATGGGCGCCAAGTGACAATTTCTCTTGAAAGCCCCATCGAACCAGTTGACCCAATTGCGGTTAAAAACGTGATGGACAACATGTTAAGTACAAATGCTTTTACGACAGCAGGAGGAGATTTTGTTTCGATTCGCGGTGCACGAATCGTTGAGCGAAATGTAGAAGAAATTGAGCTTCCATAGCCGTTTAAATATGGAGCAGTGGACAACACTCATAAGCGACGTTGGCTTTCCGATTCTAGTAACCCTTTACTTACTGCACCGGCTTGAACGGAAGCTCGATGGCGTTATTAAAGCTGTTGGAGCGCTACAAACGCTCAAAGAATGCCCATTGAAAAATAAGAAATCGTCTTAGCCTTAAGAGTGGGACAAAAGAGTTTTTATTGATGAGAACTCCGAACGTCATGATCGTTGCTGCATCGCAATCGCTTCGGAAATATCCTTCGCTTTCCGCGGGCGGCTGGTGAGCCTCCTTGTGCTTTTCGCACTGGGGGGTCTCACTCTTGCCTTTGATCCCGCAGGAGTCTACGTGTGCATTGTTCGCATTTTTTCAATCATACACGTTCGTTATGTCCCAGCCCCTTTCGTTTTTCTAGTTATGCTTGCCTACAGCATATAAAAAACAGTTTATATCATGCTTTGCAGGAATGAGTCCCGCTGCTTCCAAAAAGCTTTCAGCTGTTGTCGGACCAATATGCTGGAAGGTTTTTGATAGCGTCATTTTCTTTTCGTCTATCGTCTCAGGTAATGTATTCAACCAATAAGCAAAGCTTTCATGCCGCTCTTGAATATCGCTTACGATTAAGCTGTTTTTTATGGTTGCTTCTATTTTTTTTCGATGGCGGATAATCCCAGCATCTAATAAAAGCTCTTCAATCTCCTTTTCCGTAAACCTTGAAACAAGCGTCACATCAAAATTCTTAAAAACCTCACGAAATCGTTCTCGCTTATGTAAAACCGTGCGCCAGCTGAGACCTGATTGGAACAATTCTAATGTTAAAGCCTCAAATAAGTCACGATCATTTTTTAATGGACGTCCCCATTCAAGATCATGGTATTGAATAAGAAGCGGATCATTTCCGCACCAACTACAGCGAATCATTCTTTTTTTTCACCTTTTCCACCGAAAAGAAGCAGACCAGTAAGCTCCGCCTCCTATCTTAAATATACTTTTAAATACTATTTCTAATTGCTAGCATTTAACCAATTGTCTGCAAAATAATGTACAGCAAAAACAAACTTGAAATCACATAAAGAGGAATGGAAACGTCCTTCCCTTTCCCCATCGCCAATTTTAAGATCGGGTAAGCAATAAATCCAAACGCGATCCCTTCAGCGATGCTATACGTTAATGGGATAAGCGCGATAATTAGAAACGCCGGAAACCCTTCTGAAAAATCGTCAAATGCGATCGATTTTATACTTTGAACCATCAAGCCCCCAACAATTAATAAAATTGGCGCAATGGCACTATCTGGAATCAACGAAATGTAAGGAACGAAAAACAGCGTGACACCAAAAAGCACCCCTGTGACGATAGCTGTCAAACCTGTTCGTCCACCTGCCGAAATTCCTGCA
>NZ_ANNK01000109.1 GCF_000334155.1 Halalkalibacterium ligniniphilum
TGTGCTTTTCGCACTGGGGGGTCTCACTCTTGCCTTTGATCCCGCAGGAGTCTACGTGTGCATTGTTCGCATTTTTTCAATCATACACGTTCGTTATGTCCCAGCCCCTTTCGTTTTTCTAGTTATGCTTGCCTACAGCATATAAAAAACAGTTTATATCATGCTTTGCAGGAATGAGTCCCGCTGCTTCCAAAAAGCTTTCAGCTGTTGTCGGACCAATATGCTGGAAGGTTTTTGATAGCGTCATTTTCTTTTCGTCTATCGTCTCAGGTAATGTATTCAACCAATAAGCAAAGCTTTCATGCCGCTCTTGAATATCGCTTACGATTAAGCTGTTTTTTATGGTTGCTTCTATTTTTTTTCGATGGCGGATAATCCCAGCATCTAATAAAAGCTCTTCAATCTCCTTTTCCGTAAACCTTGAAACAAGCGTCACATCAAAATTCTTAAAAACCTCACGAAATCGTTCTCGCTTATGTAAAACCGTGCGCCAGCTGAGACCTGATTGGAACAATTCTAATGTTAAAGCCTCAAATAAGTCACGATCATTTTTTAATGGACGTCCCCATTCAAGATCATGGTATTGAATAAGAAGCGGATCATTTCCGCACCAACTACAGCGAATCATTCTTTTTTTTCACCTTTTCCACCGAAAAGAAGCAGACCAGTAAGCTCCGCCTCCTATCTTAAATATACTTTTAAATACTATTTCTAATTGCTAGCATTTAACCAATTGTCTGCAAAATAATGTACAGCAAAAACAAACTTGAAATCACATAAAGAGGAATGGAAACGTCCTTCCCTTTCCCCATCGCCAATTTTAAGATCGGGTAAGCAATAAATCCAAACGCGATCCCTTCAGCGATGCTATACGTTAATGGGATAAGCGCGATAATTAGAAACGCCGGAAACCCTTCTGAAAAATCGTCAAATGCGATCGATTTTATACTTTGAACCATCAAGCCCCCAACAATTAATAAAATTGGCGCAATGGCACTATCTGGAATCAACGAAATGTAAGGAACGAAAAACAGCGTGACACCAAAAAGCACCCCTGTGACGATAGCTGTCAAACCTGTTCGTCCACCTGCCGAAATTCCTGCAGCTGTCTCTACAGTAGCAACGGTGGGACTCGTACCAAAAAGCCCCGAAGAAAGAGCTGATACGGCATTTGCTTGCAGTGAACGTTGATATTTTTCTGAACGTCCAGTCATCTGTAAAAAGCCATTGATCAAGCCAATATTTTCAAAAACAAGTACCATTGTTAAAGAAAACACAGCAACCCAAAAAATCATCGTCGTTATACTTGTAAATGACAGTTGACCCATGATTAAAAACTGACTCATATCCTGAGCTTCAAAACTGCTAACCGACTTAGGTGAGACACCTAGCGCAAGTCCGAAAACGGTTCCAACAACAATCGTCAATAAAAAATTCGCAGGTGCGTTTCGGATGAATAAAATTATTGCAAGACATAAGGTTAACAATGTTGCTAATGGTAATGGACTGCTTAGATCGGCGACGGCAATAAACGTTTGCTCGTCAGCTTGAATGATTCCGCCTTTTTGTAGTCCAATAAAGGTTAAGAACAAACCGATCCCAACGGTTATAGCCTCTTTAAGGGAGGCTGGGATTGCCGAACTTAACGTATGTGTCAATTTTGTAAAGGCGATAGCGATGAAAATGAGACCGGATACAAATACAGCAGCCAATGCTCCTTGCCACGTTAACCCAAATGATTGGACAAAGGTATACGTGAAAAGCGCATTCACACCCATTCCTGGTACTAAAATAATCGGCGCATTACTCCACAAGCCCATAAGTAGACAGCCAACAAGAGATGTCAAAATGGTTGCGACAATCGCTCCGTGTAAAGGAATTCCCGCGTCAGCTAATATCGCCCCATTAATGGCTGCAATATAAACAGTCGCTAAAAATCCAACCGTACCAGCAGCCAGTTCTTGCCTCACTGTTGTTTCATGACCTTCTAAATCGAATCGTCGAAAGACTCCTTTCATTATTCTTTTCAACTCTTTTCTAGTTGAAACCCTCTCCCACCCTTGTAGTTACCTACACATTTATAACGAAGATTATCATACAATGAATGCTGATACGCTGACAAGATTTTTTCTTTATTCAATATTAAAATCCTTATCTTGTAAGGTTTTTTCTATCTATGGGACTGCCCAACGAGCATTTAATAATATGAATAGTACGGATAATATGGATAACCACCGTATCCATAGATATAAGGGCTATAGGGCGCTACGAACAAGTCCGCCTAATAGTCCGCTATAAAACGGCCGCCGTCCGTAACCCCATCCTCCATAAAAGGGTCTTCCAAATCTCATCTCTTCCGTTTCCTAGCCCTGGATTTCTACATTCATCTTTATCATCTCCTTCATTCTTTTTCATTGTTATGGTATGAGCAATGCCTGAACTAGGTGTATTAGGTAGATGATTTAAAAAGTTAAATCACAAGTTAAACAAGAACAGTTCGGAAATTTCTGAGTAAAATATAGAAACTACGTTTGCAGGAGTGAGAAAATGGATAATACTCGGCGTATCGTCATTATGGGACTTGTTTTTTCATTGATCGGTGCTTTTTTTTATGTTATTGGTGGTTTATTTTTATTAAAAGGAGAATTAGAAAGAAGTTAATTTTTTCTGTGAAAAGGGGCGGAGCTTCAGTCAAGTTAGCGAAACAATGAAGCCCTTCCGCTCACATCGCCTTTATTGAAATGATACACAGAATGATCGGACAAACTCATTTTCATCCCATGACCGCTTATGCTGATTTCTGTTTTATATCCATGCTTTAGGCAATAGCCTACACACTCAATTCTCCTCTTTCATAGGCTATTGATATGTATGACAACAACCTAGAGGGGGATTTTACATTGAACTACCACCATGCATTTAGATGGACTCCACAAAGCCAATACCCGATGTCTTCAGGTCAACACATGGTTACTCCACAGCCTATGTATCCTGGTCAGCAATTCGGTCAATTCCAATATCCGATATATCAGGGGCAACAATTTAGTCAAACTCCATATCCGATGAAACACGGACAACAATCAGGTCAATCCCCATATCCAATGGAGCACGGACACATTGCCCCACAACAAGGTCAGCAGATGCAAATGAAAAATATGGTATTACGAACGGTTCATCCAATTGCCGAATACGGTTTAAACGAAGCATCATTTACATCCACAGCTCATGCCATGACAGAGGTAGCTGCCATCGCCTATTTAATGGGACGCGGCTATGATTTCACCGTTGCACGACAATTGGTCGAGTCTTGGGAAGTGAACGAACAATTTTACCCAACACTTAGTCCATATTAAATAACAAACTTAATCTTATAAAAAGACACCTTATCTGAAGTGTAATAAGATAAGGTGTCTTTTATGTATGACCAAGCTTGTCTACGAAAAAACCTACCACCTATTTATCAACTAGGTAACAGGCTTCACTGAACGGTAAGAATTTAGTGTGATTATTTCTTTTTCATAAAAGTGTTCAGCACATCTCCAAACCTTTTGTCATTTATATCATTCATCATCTCATCAAGCATTCCTTTTTTTGACAAATCACCTTCTAAAACAATTTGGACTTTTTGATTGCTATCAACAAGGACCGCTTGCACTTTTAAAGCATTGGTAATTAACCCTGTTATCACAGCAATTTGCTGAGGAGTTAATTTGTATTTATTAAAATCGTCAAAGGAAGAAGACTGTCCAGGCTTATGATGACTCACTACTTTCACCACCTCTAAACGGAAAGAATGACATCACTTCCATCAGTTTCTTCTCCAAAACCTAAACTGAATAAGGCAAACAACAAAGCAACAATAAAAAATAACACTTGGCGTCTTCCTTCGTCTGTCATGGCAGCTCCTCCTACAGTTATTAGTTAAGTTAGTATATGTTTTTAAAATAACCACTGTGACAGAGTAAACCTAGAAATTAACGTAAAAGGCGCTTGTAATCATCTTTTAACTGAGCAAATGTCTCACATCATCATTTTGACATAGATAGTCAAAGTCCTGAATATATCTATAAGAATGAAACTCATGCTTGAAGGAGGCAACAATATGAATGGAGTGAATAACAACGATACTCCAAAGTATTTCGAACAAGGGCAAGGTTATGATCCTTCATTTCGATATAATTCACCATATCAATCGTACACACCAAGCTTTTCTTATTATCCACAAACCCCACACTACACACATGGTTATCCGTCACACTATGGTTCTACGAATCCCCATCCCCACGCACCATCCATCCCGCCATGGCTTCTTTATTATTTAACTCAAGAGAGAGCTACCCCTACACTAATTGATAAAGTTCACCAAGCAGTTAACGGAGAGTACAATGCCATCTCCTGCTATGAAAAGATGATACAATTAGCACCCACAAAAATGGAAAAGGAAATCATTACTGAAATTCGCCAGGATGAATATAAGCACTACCAAACATTCTCCACCATCTACACAAATTTAACCGGTCAGCAACCGAAACCACAGCTAGATGAACCATGTCCCCCAACCTATGAAGAGGCATTAAAATTTGCAATTGAAGACGAACAGCATACCGTTGATTTTTATATGGAAGTTGGAGACCAGGCGCAAAACCCACACATTAAAGAAGTGTTCTACCGAGCTGCAAAAGATGAACAAAATCACGCCGTCTGGTTTTTATATTTTTACACCAGGCGTGTTGGTTAACCAATAAAATCCAAAAAAAGAATACAAAAAAGGACACCTCTTCTTGAGTTTGCCGATCACAAACTCAAGAAGAGGTGTCCCATGAACAAGAATACCATATTCCCGAATTTGCTTCAAAGGATTGTTTTAGAAGAAGAATTAGCAGGCATACAGGGTTCCATTGGCTATCAAGATACAGCGCGCAAACTTAACGTTCTCACTCTTATCAAATACTTAATCTTTGCATCAATGAATGAGTGGAAGAGCTACCGACACTTGATTCGGGCGATCAATATGGATTGCCGCAGATTAATCATCAACACTCGTGTTTTTACACTTTATAAAAAAAGAGGTAGGTACAGGTTTGAAACGACTGAAGTACAAGTAAATCGTAAAGCCCATTCTCATCCTTATTAATGAGAGTCTTTTTAGGATTCATGGTATAATAACAACGAGCAAGGACTGAGAAAGGGTGATAGGATGGTAAACGAATCAAACCTTGAAAAAGCCACCTTCGCTGGGGGTTGTTTCTGGTGTATGGTCAGTCCCTTTGAAGAACAAGAAGGTATTCATGAAATCGTTTCTGGTTATACAGGTGGGCATACTGAAAATCCCACGTATGAGGAGGTTTGTTCAGAGACAACTGGACATTATGAAGCGGTCCAAATTACCTTTGATCCAGCCATTTATCCATATGATAAATTACTTGAAATCTTCTGGCAGCAAATTGATCCAACCGATCCAGGTGGACAATTTTTTGATCGTGGTGACTCTTATCGTACAGCGATTTTCTATCATACAGAAGAGCAGCGGATGTTAGCGGAAGCATCAAAACAAACCCTTGAATCGAGTGGTCGGTTTGACAAACCGATCGTGACAGAAATCCTTCCTGCTAGACCATTTTATCCAGCAGAGGAATATCATCAAGACTATCATCATAAACAGCCTTTTCGTTATGCAATCTTTCGTAAAGGTTCAGGGAGGGATGCCTTTATTAACAAGCATTGGAACGAGAAAACTCGTCAAGATTCCCGTGACGAGTTAAAGAAACGGCTCACACCAATTCAATATGAAGTGACACAAAACAACGGCACAGAACCACCTTTTCAAAATGAATATTACAACCTAGAAGCGGACGGTATCTATGTTGATATTATCAATGGAAAGCCTCTATTCAGTTCGACTGACAAATATGACGCAGGCTGTGGCTGGCCAAGCTTTACAAAGCCCATTGTTGAACAAGAGATCATTGAAAAAATCGATTATAGTCATGGGATGATTCGTACCGAAGTAAGAAGCAAGGATGCGGATAGTCATTTAGGTCATGTTTTTCCTGACGGACCAGGTCCAACCGGATTACGCTATTGCATCAATTCTGCATCCCTTCGTTTTATACCAAAAGAAGACCTTGAAAAAGAAGGATACGGCGCCTACAAAAAATTGTTTGATGAATAAAGGGATGGGATGACTCTTACGCGAGTCATCCCATTTTGTTATTTACTACTTTATCAATCTTATAAAAACTGAGGAGAGATTAGAATCTCTCCCCTATCAATTAAAGCCTTACTTTCCTTTTACAGTAATATTCATTGCGAATAGACGTCTTGTCAGCTTATAGGAGATAAACAAGAACAAAATAAGCCCGATCCAGTAAAATAGAATGACGAAATTTTTGTTCATATTATACTGAACGAGACCAGAGAAAAGCATTCCACCTAAAAGTGCAAAGCAGCCAATGATGCCTATACGGAAAAACAATTCCAAATTCTTGAAGATAAGAAATTCCCCATTATGCTCATTATGATTTCGTTCATACAGCTCACGTCCAAGTGCCAAAAAGAGGATTGTAGCAACAGCTGGAATCAATACTTCCCAACCAGCATTATAGTCTGGGTAAGGCATTCTCGTAATGTAATTCGGCCAAACGATGGCATTTAGCCAATGGAATTGACTGCTTAGATGATAAGAAAAATGAACCCGTAAAAATGATTCGATTAAGTACATGAAGCCGATTGGGAAGAACGTAAAAATAAATGTCAAGGCAAATTGTGACACCATTTCTCCAGCAATCGTTCCAATGAACAGGGAGAAGCTGTAAAGGGCTAAGTAGCCGAGCCACGGCATCACAAAAAGAGTAAGATGCGTGTACGGCTCCAAATATTGACTAAACTCAGATGTGTAAATAAGAGCATAAGCCATTGCATATGTGATCAGCATAAAGATTGTAATGGCTCCTACGCCAATGAGCCATTTTGTCATAAATAACGTACTGCGCTTAACTGGTAAGGAGAAAGCAAAATCTTGTCGTCTTGTATTTCGTTCCATCCCCATAAAGGTAACCGCTAGTAAGATGACAAAAAAGATAATGAGTACCGTCGGCAGACTCGAACCAAACACACTTGGAATGTCCCACTCTGGATAAATGTCAATATTCTCCCTCTGCAACTCTCTTAATGTTTGTAAGCGCGTCATTGCTGTTACAGGGTATTGGATGACGAATAAGAGTCCCATTATGAAAAGCAAGGCTTTCGTTTGTTTCCATTCTCTGAACCATAATGCTTTAGTCTGCATATACTTCACCTCCAAGCTTAGCAACAAATAAATCTTCAAGAGTAATTGGAAGCTCTTCAAAAAAGAGCGGATTCAGGCTTTTAAGCTGTGCTAGTTTTTTGTCTAGATCTCCATCCAATAAAACAATGGCAACCTTTCCCGTTTCTTGTAATAGGGTAAAATCACTTTTTAGAAAAGCAGGAAAGCCTTGTGGAAAAACAACCTGTACTTTTTTATACGACGCTTTTAACGTATCAAGAGAATAAGATTGCTGAATTTCCCCTTCTTGCAGCATCACAATCGTATCAGCCATAAATTCGAGCTCATCTAAGCGATGGGATGAAATCACTATTGCTACTTCATAATCAGCAACAGCTTCAATGAGAAATTGAAGCATTTGCTTTTTAATAATCACATCAAGACCATCCGTCGGCTCATCAAGAAGAATGTATTTCGCCCGAGTTGATAAAGCTAAAATTAAGGCAAATAATGCCGTCATCCCTTTTGAATACGATCCAATCTTTCCAGCTCTCGGCAAACCAAATTTGTTCACAAGCTCATTAAATAACTTGTCATCGAATTTTGGGTATGTAGCTTGATACAACCTTTGAACTTCTTTGAGCGTATAGGTTTTTAAGGCATCAGCTGATGCAGGGACAAAGACAACCTCCTCTTTTATTTCTGGTGACCGAAAAATACTTTTACCTTCTACGGTTACATCTCCAGTCATTGGCTTTAAAATGCCGACGAGCAGCCGTAGCAATGTTGTTTTCCCTGCCCCATTCCGCCCGATAATGCCGGTAATTTTTCCAGGCTCGATCGTTAACGTCACATCTTTTAATATCGTTTGTCCGTGAATCGATTTCGTTACGTTCACAATCTTCATTCTTTCTTCCCCTCCATTGAATGATAAGCTTCATCGATCCAGTTAAGAAGCTCCTCCTTTTTAATGTTTGCATAGCTTGCATCCACAACCATTCGTCTAACTTGCTCTTTCAGCTCTGCTATCTGCTTCGGATCAAAAACACGTTCCTTTGCTTCTGCGACAAAGGTTCCTTTACCACGAATGGTCACGATGATCCCTTGTCTTTCTAATTCCTTATAGGCCTTGCTAATCGTGTTTGGGTTGACGACCATTTGTGCCGAAAGCTCCCGAACGGATAATAGCTGCTCCCCTTCTTCTAATATTCCTTTTGCCACCAGCTCTCTAATTTGATTAACGATTTGCTCATAAATAGGAAGCTTGCTTTTTGGATTGATGGAAAGATACACGACTTCACCTCCTCACACTGTATTAATTGTATTATTTGAAATAGTACAGTTAGGACAATTTTAATTTACAAGATTTTGGATAGGGTGTCAATGATTTTTAAAAATGAAATTTCATTATTTGGTTAGATGCATTTCGCGCGTCATGTAACAATTAAAAAAGCGCGCCCAAATTGGACACGCTACACATATTGATTTAAAAGAACATACCTGCTACTGATGCACTTAAAAACGATGCAAGAGTACCTGCTGCTACAGCACGAATCCCAAGTCTTGCAATATCAGGACGGCGCTCTGGAGCAAGCTTTCCAAGTCCACCAAGGAGGATTCCTAAGGAAGATAGGTTCGCAAAACCACATAGAGCAAAACTAATAATCAATACCGCTTTATCTGAAAGATTTTCAATTTCAGGAGCGAATGATAAGTAAGCGACAAATTCGTTAAGGACCAATTTTTGTCCAATAAACCCACCAGCCATTACCGCTTCTGACCATGGTACACCAATTAAGAAAGCAATCGGTGCAAATAGAAAACCAAGAATTAATTCAAGAGACAGATTCTCAGCGCCAAATAATCCACCTATCGCGCCTAAGATACCGTTAATTAACGCAATTAATGCGACAAAGGCAATAAGCATAGCTGCAATGTTTAAGACAAGTGATAATCCTGTACTTGCCCCGTTCGCAGCGGCGTCAATCACGTTCGTTGCTTCCGTATCCTTTGCCATTTTAAATTCATTCTCTTTATCGGTTGTATCTTCTGTTTCTGGCATGATAATTTTTGCCATAATCAATCCAGCAGGCGCTGCCATAAAGCTCGCTGCCAGAAGATATGGAAGCGGAACGCCAAGCAATGAATAACCAATTAATGTAGACCCAGCAACAGAAGCAAGGCCCCCTACCATAACAGCGAACAATTCCGACTGCGTCAATTTACCAATATAAGGTTTAATAACAAGAGGAGCTTCCGTTTGTCCAACAAAGATATTTGCTGCTGCTGACATTGATTCTGCTTTTGAAGTTCCTAAAAGCTTCGAAAGTCCACCTCCAATTATTTTAATAACCCACTGCATAATCCCTAAATAGTAGAGAACTGAAATTAAAGCCGAGAAGAAGATAATAACGGTTAAGACATTAATGGCAAAGACAAACTCAATCCCCGTCTCTTCACCAAAAAAGCCTCCAAATACAAAGTTAATCCCTTCATTTGCATAACCAATAATGTTTGTGACAACATTCGTTAATCCTTGAAGGGCGGCTTGTCCCGCAGGAACATACAAAACTAAAAAAGCAAAAAAGATTTGAATAAGTAGTCCGACAATAATCGTACGAGGCTTAATTGCACGGCGATTTGTTGAAAAAGCCAAAGCGATGGAGAAAACTGTAATAATTCCAAGAATACCCCATAAAATGTTCATGTCCACACCTCTTTTTTAAGTTTAGAAAATAGAAGTAACGTCAAAAATAGAAACGTTTTCATTTTTGATTCAATTATTCTTTATTGTAACCAAACAGTTAATCCACTCTTTATCTATGTTGCCTTTAAAATAAAACTTCAAACAAAAAAGCAGAAACGGATTTAGCAAAACTAGATCATTCATTGTATGATGTCAGACGTCTTAACACACGACTAAAACTATATCAACTAAAAATAAAAAAGTAAATACTTATTTTCTATTACTTCTATGAAAATTGCATACGGTTTCAAGCTTCTTAAGCTTTCCGATATAAAATGGTATTTTTTAAAATTTTTACATATACGATTCCTTTATACCTTGAGTACGGATCCCTATTTTTGGGTAAAGATGCAATGAGAAGAATTAAAATGAAGGGTGGTAGAAAATGGATTATCGGATTGAACGTGATACGATTGGAGAAATGAAGGTTCCTGCTGATAAACGATGGGGAGCACAAACACAGCGTAGCCTTGAGAATTTTCAAATTGGTAATGAAAAGATGCCAATGGAAGTCATTCAAGCTTTTGCCTTATTAAAAATGGCAGCAGCAAAAACAAATCAAGCATTAGGGAATTTGGAAGCCGAAAAAGCAGAAGCAATTATCCAAGCTGCAGAGGAAATACGCTTTGGCGCCTTTCACGATAACTTTCCCCTTGTTGTTTGGCAGACAGGAAGTGGCACGCAAACAAATATGAACATGAATGAAGTCATTGCGTTTCGTAGCAATGAGATTCTTAAGGAAAACGGGAAAAATGTACGCATCCATCCAAATGACGATGTCAATCGTTCTCAAAGTTCAAATGACACATTTCCAACAGCAATGCACATTGCTGCTTTTCTAAAAATTGAAGACAAACTTTTACCCGCAATCGCAAAAATGAAGCAAACATTGGAGCAAAAAGCAAACAAATTTGCTAGCATTGTAAAATTAGGTCGAACTCATTTACAAGATGCAACACCACTAACATTAGGTCAAGAGATGAGTGGCTGGCACCGAATGCTTGAAAAAAACGAGCAGATGATAACAGAGAGCCTAGATTCAATTCGTGAGCTTGCTATTGGTGGAACAGCCGTTGGAACTGGGATAAATGCCCACCCAAATTTCGGAGAAAAAGTAGCAGAAGAGATTAGTCAGCTTACAGGAAAATCGTTCATAACGGCTAAGAATAAGTTTCACGCCCTGACAAGTCATGATGAGCTTGTCTACATTCATGGTGCCATAAAAGCCTTAGCTGCTGACCTTTTTAAAATTGCGAATGATGTTCGTTGGCTTGCTAGTGGTCCACGTGGGGGACTAGGTGAACTAACCATTCCTGCAAATGAACCTGGAAGCTCCATTATGCCTGGGAAAGTAAATCCAACTCAAAGTGAGGCTTTAACGATGGTTGCTGCTCAAGTGATGGGTAACGACGCAACCATTGGGTTTGCAGCAAGTCAGGGAAATTTTGAACTAAATGTATTTAAACCCGTCATTATTTATAATTTTCTCCAGTCGACTACATTAATGACAGACGCCATCCATTCATTCCATGATAAATGTCTGATCGGCTTGGAGGCAAATGAGCGGAAAATCGACGAGCATTTGCGAAACTCATTAATGCTTGTCACCGCTTTAAATCCTCTTATTGGATATGAAAACGCAGCAAGCATTGCAAAAAAAGCACATCAAGAAGGAACAACATTAAAAGAAGCAGCTCTTAAATCCGGTTTGTTAACAGAAGTACAATTCGATACGATTGTTGATCCTTCAAAAATGGTAAACCCTTCATAACCAATCCCTACAACCTCTATTCATCTTTATGCAAAAAAGGATGATCTTTCATCATTCTTTTTTGCTCTCCTTTTATAACGAGAGAGTATTTTTTGTTCCCATCCTAAGTGAAACTCTATCTTTTTTTGAGCTAAATGTGCGCGAAGCAGCTGCAGCTCTTTTGCTCGAAAAGAGGCCTCTTCTCTTTCTACAGCTCGATCTAATTCTCGTATAATAAGTTCAATCTCTCGCCCATCTAAAGTAAAATGAACAACAGAATCCATCTTTACTCCTCCTCTAACTGCCTAATAAAGCGTGTTGCTCGAAATAGTTCCTCTTGCCTTACACCATAAATGCTTGCAATTTCTTTTGCTCGCTCAACCCCCACCTGTCGCTGTCCGTTTTCAATTTGGGAAAGATAACCTGGAGAAATCCTTAGTTTCTTTGAAGCTTGCTCTAAAGTCAAACCTCGACGCAATCGGGCCTTTTTAACTAAACTCATGGTTTCATCACACCTTATATTCAAACAATTCTGATATCAGTTTACAATGCAATATGAATAGACGTCAATTCATTTCGTGTTGTTTTTTTGAAGAATATTGGAACTTTGCATTATGCAAAGTATAATAATTTTAACACGCAAAAACTGAGGTGGTGTTTGTAGATGTTTCCGGAACGATTACGGAAATTACGGAAAAAACATGGGTTAACGATGAAAGCACTCGGTAAGAGTATCAATGTTGCCGAGTCTACGATCTCTGGCTATGAAAATGGAAATCGTAAGCCTGATATGGATACATTACAGCAGCTTGCTGATTATTTCGCTGTATCAACAGACTACTTATTAGGTCGAACAAAAGAACCACATCCATATCCCCGTTCAAAACATGATCATTATTTGTACTCAGAAGGAATGACGGTAGAGGAAATTGAATTTTTAAGGGAGTCTCTGTCAACTTTTCGAAAATTCAGGGGAAAAACATGAAGGCCAGATAACCGCCACAAGTCATTATCTAGCCTTAATCTTTTCATTTTTATTCATCATACGTGTAACGAACGACGTATTTATTGGTTTTTAACTTTCGCACTTCAACGCTAGGTCCAATCTCATAGCCATTATGCCAATTATCTTCAAGCTTTGCTTTCAAGCAACCAGCTTGAAACTTCGAACGAAAGGTTTCTCTCCAATAAATCCACTTCGGCTTCTGCATCATAAACAGTCCACTTGCCTTTCTCTCCATATGCATTCTTTAATATTTTAGCCAAAATCAGCTTATAAACTCATTAAAAATGCTTGCTACGACCTTTTTAATGGTAGAAAGAGGACGGAGTAAGAAGAAAACAAAGGAGCGTTCCCTCTTACACCGCCGTTATAAGACGTTTCAAAAAAAATTCCTTATAAAATAAACATTTCTATTTTATGATTGATTAGCAAATACGCAAAAATCTTTGTTGCTAGCGGCTTATCCGATGAGCTCCTCATCTTCACGCTTTTTGATTTCATCACGATTTAAGTTTTCCTCAATGTCTCGACCTCGATGGGCTAGACGTGCTGCGGCATTGGCTGCAATGCTAGCAACGAGGTCATCTAAAAAAGTGTCAACCTTTGGCTTGCGTTTATCGAGCTCATTAATAATGCCAACTTTTTGTTTATCTAAATAACCAAACGTGGTCACTGCAATGCTACCGTATCCAAAGACCGAACCAAGGGCAATCGTTTCATCGACACCAAATAAACCTTCATCTGATGAGACAAGAGATTGAAGCGGTTCAGACAATTTCTTCTGTTCAGCTAACATATCTAGCTCGACACCAACAAGAACCGCATGCTGAATTTCTCTTTTACTTAGAACAGCATCTGTACTTTTCATACAAGCTTCCATTGTGATAGATGGATTATAAGGCTTTTGAAGGTCATACACAATTTTGGCAATATCTTCTACTGTTACCCCACGTTCCGTTAGCTTATCTCGTGCCGCTTTTTCTACTACATCACTTGGTATTGGTCGTTTCATTCTATGTCCCCTCCCTCTCCTTTCCCTATTGTAGCATACAGAGGACCGTGATACCTTTTCAATGCAAATATGATAAAATATATAGCAACACGAACAAAGAAAGGACTTGAGCAGGAATGGTAAGACGTTACGTAGGCAAACTATACGAAGAAACGATTACGAGTAAGCATCTAGCTGAAGAGCAAAAGCTGCTTTTTTATGTTCCGCCCAATTACACACCGCTTTATTCATATGATCTTTTAATCACTCAGGATGGCCATGATTACTTTCAGCTCGGTAAAATTCCAAGACAAGTTGAACAGCTTATCGAAGAGGGTGAAATTCGAGATGTCATCATCGTTGGTGTGCCGTATCCGACAGTCGACGAACGAAGAAAGCGCTACCACCCGAATGGGGAAAAATTCCAAGCATACATTCGCTTCCTTGCCGAAGAGCTCGTCCCTTACCTCGATGAACAGTTTCAAACACATCAGCTTGCTTCAGGGCGCACGCTAGCTGGAGATTCCCTAGCTGCAACGGTTTCATTAGTAGCTGCTCTCCAATACCCAACTTTATTTGGCCAGGTGATGATGCACTCACCTTATGTAAACGACAAAGTATTGAATGCTGTCTCAAGCTATTCATCCAAGGAACCGCTTTCGATCTACCATATGATCGGAAAGGAAGAAACAATCGTGAAAACAACAGATGGGCAGATCCTTGATTTTTTAACGCCAAATCGCGAGTTGGCGGAGCATATTCGAAAGAAAGGTTTCTCTTATACGTATGGAGAATTTGACGGAGATCATACATGGACTCATTGGCAAAAAGATTTACCGAACGCATTAATCACCCTGTTATCATAGGATAATTAAAATTGTTAAAGGAGGTTTCAACCATGAAATACGGTGTCGCCTTATTCCCATCAAAAACGCTACAAGATGTAGCAAATTCTTACCGGATGCGATATGATTCCCATTATTCATTCATTCCTCCCCATGTTACGTTGAGAGAGGGGTTTGAGCTTGATGAAAAGGACTTGCCAACAATCGTTGATCAAATCCGATCGATCGCAAGTGAAGCTACACCGTTTTCTTTAGAAGTGTACAAGGCAGATACATTTTACCCTCAATCAAATGTGCTTTTTTTTAAAATACGAGAGCACGAGATGTTGACGTTTTTGTACAACCGACTGCACGAGCCGCCGTTTCCTAAAAATCACGACTATAATTTTGTTCCCCATGTTACAATAGGGCAAGATCTTTCTCAAGACGAGCTTTTTGATGTTCTCGGTCAATTAAAAATGAAGCAGTTTCATCATGAAGAATTGGTCGATCGCATTCAATTATTGTATCAGCTTGAGAACGGATCTTGGACGGTATATGAAACATTTTTACTGGGAAAGGAAGAATAGCTTGCACGTTGAAAAAGTAAAGACAGAGAAACAATTACAGGACGCTTTTCAAGTTCGTACCGAGGTATTTGTTCATGAACAAAAAGTGCCTCAGGACATAGAAATTGACGAACATGAAGATGAAGCCACCCATTTTGTGCTTTATGAAGGAAACGCAGCTGTTGGCGCAGGTCGCCTCCGTGTCATAGATAACTACGGCAAAATGGAGCGTATTTGCATCTCAAAAACGGTCCGTGGAACGGGAGCAGGTCGTCTCCTAATGGAAACAATGGAAGCCTATGCAAAAGAGCAAGGCTTGGAAAAGGCAAAGCTGAATGCCCAAATTCAAGCTGAAGGATTTTACAAAAAATTAGGCTATGTCACAGTATCTGATCCATTTTTAGATGCTAACATTCCTCATGTAACGATGATAAAAGCTCTTTCTTAAAAAAATAGCGGGTGACGAAGGAAAGTCGTGTACACCATCCTTTTCGTCATCCGCTTTTCTTTTCAAGATTCTTTTGTCTCTGTTTCCACTTCAGTTGGTTCAGTAAGCTTTGATTTTACTGCCTGTAGCTTATCTTTCATTGTCACGTTCTTGTCGCGTCTGTCATCAATGCGAATATTGGTAGCCACCCGTTGAATGCCATGCTTGAACGGCACCTCATGAATCGCTTGAATGACTTCAAATAAGACAGGAAGCTCCCCTTCGATTAATGTGCTCATTGGTGTTAATTCGTACGTAATGCTTGGTTCATATGTCTTTAAAACCTTCTGAATTTCAGCCACATAACTGCTGACACTTGGGGTTTCGGTTCCAATTGGAATCACGGTTACGTCAACAATCGCCATCCGTTTTACCTCCTCTGTTTTCCGTTGTACTCTCTTCTCAATTAATTTTTCTGGAAATTCCACCTGACCGAGACGACGATATGATTCAATGGCACAAATCAAATGTTTTCGATCAGGTTCGGTGGTCGTTACATGGGTTTGAAGCCAATATGACACCGCTAGCACTGCTTTGCTGATTTGTGCAAGCCCTCGTCTCTTCATTCCCGCTTGTACGATCGGTACGGCGATAAGTGCACTATAAGAAGCCCACATAACGGATTCTGTAAAGGAATACCCATACAATAAAGCCGCTGTTCCTAAAATTACCGCACCAAAATAGATGACAACTGCATTGGTGGAGCAGTACCGGTTCGTTATCGCTGCCTTTTGAATACATGGCAGCCGTCCCCGTCGAACCACTCCTCGATAGCTGAACACTTTATGCTCCGCACCGTGATATTTCCGAAGCTCTTTCGGGAAAATAAAATGAGTGCCAAACATATAATAAAATAAAAAATAATAAGGCAGGCCGTAGACATTGCTCCACCCGAAAAAGCTTAGAAGCTTTGGTATAAAAATAAGGCTCATATAAACAATCGTTAAAAGCTTAAACCAAGTAGGCATTGAGCCAATTACTTGACTGATCATGGCTGCGATCGCCTGCTGATCGAATGGTTTCACCCAGCTCTTCAAGCGTCCTTTCTCATGATACGCACAAGCCACATGCTTGTTTCCAATATAGAAAATCCCCTTTTGATAGGATAAGCCACGAATCATCGCACCACATTCCTCTCAATTATTCAATGTGTGCTTCCCTTTTAACCACCCAATGCTGCACATTTGGCCCATTTTCAAACTGCGGGCTTTCAAAACGCGCGTCGTCGAAGACTAATCCTAAATGAGCCGTCCACGTATGTAAATAATAAACTGATACATCTTCAGCCCTCACCTGCTCTCCTTCGATCAAGACCTCAATTTCTCCTCTATTTCCATAGCTTTCAAATTCTCTTAGCTCATTTGGGAAAGGAAAAATGACACCATTGTCAACGACCCTACCTTTATTTTCATAAATGACTTCATGGCCGTAAAAAAGACGTAAGAACCCTTCATCAAAAGACAGCTTATCTAAAAGCGCTTCATTTTCAATCGCAACACTAATATAATCTTCCCCGTACAAACCTTCTACTGGCATCTCTGTCCAGTCCCATGCAGCACGAACAAAAAGCGAATCATTTTCCTGCTTCGTATCAATGTTGATATCGATGACCTCTTGAAGCTCTTCATTCGTCATTTCCTCTTCCTGCTCCATGAACAAATAGCCACCTAAAAAAATAAAAATCATTAACAATCCCGGTAATAAGAGGACAATCTTGTTTCCTCTAAACATACACATCTCTCCTACACGGACAAATCCCGTTATGTATCAATCTCTGAAATTC
>NZ_ANNK01000110.1 GCF_000334155.1 Halalkalibacterium ligniniphilum
AACCACTCCTCGATAGCTGAACACTTTATGCTCCGCACCGTGATATTTCCGAAGCTCTTTCGGGAAAATAAAATGAGTGCCAAACATATAATAAAATAAAAAATAATAAGGCAGGCCGTAGACATTGCTCCACCCGAAAAAGCTTAGAAGCTTTGGTATAAAAATAAGGCTCATATAAACAATCGTTAAAAGCTTAAACCAAGTAGGCATTGAGCCAATTACTTGACTGATCATGGCTGCGATCGCCTGCTGATCGAATGGTTTCACCCAGCTCTTCAAGCGTCCTTTCTCATGATACGCACAAGCCACATGCTTGTTTCCAATATAGAAAATCCCCTTTTGATAGGATAAGCCACGAATCATCGCACCACATTCCTCTCAATTATTCAATGTGTGCTTCCCTTTTAACCACCCAATGCTGCACATTTGGCCCATTTTCAAACTGCGGGCTTTCAAAACGCGCGTCGTCGAAGACTAATCCTAAATGAGCCGTCCACGTATGTAAATAATAAACTGATACATCTTCAGCCCTCACCTGCTCTCCTTCGATCAAGACCTCAATTTCTCCTCTATTTCCATAGCTTTCAAATTCTCTTAGCTCATTTGGGAAAGGAAAAATGACACCATTGTCAACGACCCTACCTTTATTTTCATAAATGACTTCATGGCCGTAAAAAAGACGTAAGAACCCTTCATCAAAAGACAGCTTATCTAAAAGCGCTTCATTTTCAATCGCAACACTAATATAATCTTCCCCGTACAAACCTTCTACTGGCATCTCTGTCCAGTCCCATGCAGCACGAACAAAAAGCGAATCATTTTCCTGCTTCGTATCAATGTTGATATCGATGACCTCTTGAAGCTCTTCATTCGTCATTTCCTCTTCCTGCTCCATGAACAAATAGCCACCTAAAAAAATAAAAATCATTAACAATCCCGGTAATAAGAGGACAATCTTGTTTCCTCTAAACATACACATCTCTCCTACACGGACAAATCCCGTTATGTATCAATCTCTGAAATTCGTTTCACTTGCATTTTATCATTAAAGAAAAAGCGGTAAACAAGCAGTGTGATGAGCATTGCGCTAAGAGAAACGGCTACAAAAATACTTATTGAAATCACAATTTGGTAGCGTATCGCTACAATCGGTGAGACCCCTGCTAAAATTAAGCCTGTCATCATCCCAGGTAATTGAACAAGACCAATCGTTTTTAGACCATCCACATTTGGAATCATCGCTGCTCTGACGATTTTTCGAATAATCGGTTGAGTTGCCTCTTGCGGATTTGCCCCAAGGGACAGTGCAGCTAATATGCGATCATGATTTTCTTTAAACTCATTTTTAAGTCGCTCTAAGGCTAATCCAATGGCAACCATGCTGTTTCCAATCACCATTCCACTCATTGGTATAACTTGCTCTGCTGTAAAGTCAATCATACCAAAGCCGATCCACATCGATAAGACAAGGACTTCAACTGCCACAAAGATGACAAAAATAAGCGCGAGTACATTCGGGATACCATTTCCTTTTTTTGCTGCATGAAAGCTCGCAACTGTCATCATCACCGCAAGCATGATTGGGATTCCTTGATTCGGCGGCAATTCGAACAAAAAAGTGAGCAAATAACCGATCAGAAATAGCTGGGCCACACCTCGAATGGACGACCACGTAATACTCCCTCCAAGCTGCAATGAATAAAAATAAGAGAGGGAAATGGGAATAAGGATAAAGACAAGTAAAAAAAGCATCGATGTTGTTGAAATCTCTGGAGCCATTGGCTACCCTCTCCTATCTTTTAGGCCATTGATTAAAAATTGCTGCAATGCTTCTGTTTTTGGTTGTTCAAACAGCTCATTCGTTTCACCTTTTTCCACAATCCGCCCTTCATGCAAGAACAAGGAGTAGCTCCCGAGACGTTTCGCTTGTTCAACATCATGAGTAACCATTATGATCGTTCTGCCTTTTTGCTGTAGCCCTTTCAGCAGTTGTTCAATTAGCTCTACATTTCTAAGGTCAAGAGCACTTGTCACTTCATCTAGAAGAAGCATTTCAGGCTCATTCGCTAAGGTTCGAGCCAAAGAGACACGCTGTTGCTCTCCCCCAGACAATTCCTCTATCGGTTTGTTTAAAAACGATTGAGGCAACTGAACCGCATCAAGCAGCTCCTTGCTTTTTGTCTCATTCCATTCCCGATTATGAAGCTTTGGACCGTAGCGAATATTTTCGGCAACCGTCCCATCAAATAGTGATGTTGATTGAAACACCATCCCTATTCGTTTTCGAATATCGATAATCGGGTAGTCTTTTAACGGTTTATTTTGATAAAAAATGTGTCCATTAGTCGGGTCTTCTAGACGGTTAATCAGTAGCAGTAGACTGCTTTTCCCTGCTCCTGATGGACCGATCAATGTCACATATTGTCCTTTTATAATGGAAAATGAAAGGTCAAATAACCGATCATTGGAAACCTGTTCAAACCGTAAAATTTCTGTCATCATACCCACTCCATTTATGGTCTCAATCCCAGCTAATTATAGTATACAGGAAGAAGGATCGATAGAAAAATAACGTCTGCACTTTAAACAAAGAAGCCACCTCTTCACACAAAAAGTAGATGAGGTGGCTATTATTTATTTCGTTACTCGATACGCATGATGGTTGGTTGGTCCAATTCCTTTTCCAATAGCTAAGGAATTCTCAATCGCTGCTGTAATAAAGCCTTTGGCCGTTTTGACTGCTGTGATCACATCAGTCCCCTTTGCAAGCTCTGCTGTAATCGCAGCTGCAAACGTGCATCCAGTCCCATGTGTATGCTTGGTTTCAATCCGCTTTGTCGTTAATTCATGGATCGTTTCTCCATCAAAAAGGAAGTCAATCGCCATGTTTCCTTTTAAATGACCACCCTTCAATACAACATACTTAGGACCTAACGAATGGAGAGTCTGTGCTGCTTCCTTCATGTCCTCCACTGTCGTAATCTCTGGGCATCCAAGTATTTTTTCCGCTTCAGGTAGGTTTGGTGTAATAACCGTTGCAAGGGGTAATAATTCTTTGATTAGCGCTTTTGTTGCTTCCTCTTGGAGCAATGGCGCTCCCCCTTTTGCAACCATCACTGGATCGACAACAAGATTTGTTACCTTGTATTCTTTTAGCTTTTTTGCAACAAGCGTAATAATTTCAGCGGAGAATAACATCCCTGTTTTTACAGCATCGGCACCAATATCAGATAACACCGCATCAAGCTGTGACTCGATTGCTTCTAAAGATTGTGGGTACACGCCATGTACTCCTAACGTATTTTGGGCCGTTAGTGCAGTAATTACGGTCATTCCAAACGTATCAAGCTCTTGAAAGGTCTTCAAATCGGCTTGAATACCTGCTCCGCCTCCACTATCAGATCCAGCTACCGTTAAAGCTTTTCCAATCGTCATCTCTCTTTCTCCTTCCAAAATTAAGTAAATCTTTGCGGATCAAAAAGGCTAATAGACACACGCTCTTGCTTTCCATCCACGATGTCAGCCACAGTTAAGGCCGTAATCGGGCTTAGCAATATTCCATTTCGATAATGCCCTGTAGCAAATGTAATGTGTGGAGCATCTTGAAGATTCCCGATTAATGGGTATCCATCTTGTGTTGCTGGACGCAGACCTGCCCACCGATGAAAAGGTTCTTTCTTTTCTAGAAAAGGAAAGACGTTTCGATTCCAATTCGTCAACCGCTTAATTCCTTTTTCTGTCACTGATGTGGCAAAGCCAGCAATATCTTCAGACGCACCATTGACGAGTGTGCCGTTTTCTTTCGGCACAAGATACCCTTGGCTCGTGTAGACGATATGCTTCACTGTGCCAACTGGTATGTGATAGGCACAAATTTGTCCACGAATCGGATAGACTGGAATCCGAATCGAGAAGGTATCTTCTAATTCCTGTGACCATGCACCAGAACAAACAACGAGACGGTCTCCTGTAAAGGTTTGTCCATTTTTTGCTTTTAAGAAAAGATCAGCTTGCCATTCGATAACCTCCACTTTTTCTAGGTGTTCCACAATGGTTACACCTAGTTTACGACAGCCCTGCTCTAGCGCCTTTACATAATCTGGTGCGAACAGGTGGCTTTCTTCCGGATAATACATCGCTGCAACAACATCACGTGATAATTCTGGCTCCAGCTTGCTTAATTGTTCTCGATCCAACAGCTCAGACTCAGCCCCAAAAGCTCCTTGCCACTGCTTTCGTGACTGGAGCGCTAACAAATCAGCCTCATGATAGACAGCATGAAGACTGCCTGAATTAGTGTATTCAAACGCTGCTCCTGAAATCGATTTGACCATCTGCTGCCATTGTGGATACGCTTTTAAGCTAGCTAAACAAAACCGAAAAAAATCATCTGGATCTTCACCAATTTCTGAATAAGGTG
>NZ_ANNK01000111.1 GCF_000334155.1 Halalkalibacterium ligniniphilum
TCTTTCTCCTTCCAAAATTAAGTAAATCTTTGCGGATCAAAAAGGCTAATAGACACACGCTCTTGCTTTCCATCCACGATGTCAGCCACAGTTAAGGCCGTAATCGGGCTTAGCAATATTCCATTTCGATAATGCCCTGTAGCAAATGTAATGTGTGGAGCATCTTGAAGATTCCCGATTAATGGGTATCCATCTTGTGTTGCTGGACGCAGACCTGCCCACCGATGAAAAGGTTCTTTCTTTTCTAGAAAAGGAAAGACGTTTCGATTCCAATTCGTCAACCGCTTAATTCCTTTTTCTGTCACTGATGTGGCAAAGCCAGCAATATCTTCAGACGCACCATTGACGAGTGTGCCGTTTTCTTTCGGCACAAGATACCCTTGGCTCGTGTAGACGATATGCTTCACTGTGCCAACTGGTATGTGATAGGCACAAATTTGTCCACGAATCGGATAGACTGGAATCCGAATCGAGAAGGTATCTTCTAATTCCTGTGACCATGCACCAGAACAAACAACGAGACGGTCTCCTGTAAAGGTTTGTCCATTTTTTGCTTTTAAGAAAAGATCAGCTTGCCATTCGATAACCTCCACTTTTTCTAGGTGTTCCACAATGGTTACACCTAGTTTACGACAGCCCTGCTCTAGCGCCTTTACATAATCTGGTGCGAACAGGTGGCTTTCTTCCGGATAATACATCGCTGCAACAACATCACGTGATAATTCTGGCTCCAGCTTGCTTAATTGTTCTCGATCCAACAGCTCAGACTCAGCCCCAAAAGCTCCTTGCCACTGCTTTCGTGACTGGAGCGCTAACAAATCAGCCTCATGATAGACAGCATGAAGACTGCCTGAATTAGTGTATTCAAACGCTGCTCCTGAAATCGATTTGACCATCTGCTGCCATTGTGGATACGCTTTTAAGCTAGCTAAACAAAACCGAAAAAAATCATCTGGATCTTCACCAATTTCTGAATAAGGTGCTAGCATTCCTGCAGCAGCACCAGATGCCTGTCCCCCACATGTAGCAATTTCAAGAATCGTTACCTCATGGCCTCTTTGCCGGAGCTCAAAGGCTGTTGCAAGACCAATAACACCGCCTCCGAGGACGAGTATGTTTTCCCCCATTTGTTTCACTCTTTCTATTAGTTAGAAATTAACGTTTCAAAGCCACTGCTCGCAGTTGCATATTTCTTTTTCGGAATTCGTCCAGCAAGATAAGACAGTCGACCAGCTTCAATGGCATACCGCATCGCCGTTGCCATCTTCACAGGATCTTTCGCTTTAGCGACAGGCGTGTTCATCAGCACTCCATCAGCACCTAGCTCCATTGCCTCTGTCACATCCTTTGCAGAGCCTAACCCTGCATCTACTATGATTGGGACATTCGCTTCTTCAACAATTAATCCAAGATTGTATGGGTTTAAAATTCCAAGTCCTGTACCAATCGGTGCCCCTCCAGGCATGACGGCTGCCGCACCGGCCTCTTCAAGCCTTTTGCATAAGACGGGATCATCAGAAGTATAGGGAAGGACGGTAAAACCTTCCTTTACCAGTACTTCTGTCGCCTTTAATGTTTCAATCGGATCAGGAAGTAAGGTTCGTTCATTCACACTGATTTCGACTTTAATCCAATTGCTTAAGCCTGATGCTTTTGCTAAACGAGCAATGCGTATCGCTTCTTCCGCATTCTTTGCCCCGGAGGTATTCGGTAAATAGGTAAACGTTTGCCCTTCTAAATGTTGTAAAATCGCATCTTCCCCTGGTGCATCTAAGTTGACTCGACGAATCGCAAACGTCAAAACTTCTGTTCCAGATGCTTTAATCGCTTCGTTTTGCACAAATGGGTTCGGATAACGCCCTGTCCCTAAAAAGAAACGGGACGATAATTCTTGCCCTGCAATCATAAGTGGATCATTTTTCATCGTGTTCAACCTCCCCCTACAAAATGTACAAGCTCGATTTTCATACCTGGCTCGACGGCTGTTGAGCCCCAATTATCTCGGTCGATGATAACCCCATTCACCTCTGTCACGACAAGCTGCTTTTCAAGCTTGTAATGCTGTACGAGCTCATCTAAGGTCGACACGTTAATTTCGATCGTTTCACCGTTCACCGACAACATCATGACAAATGCACCTTCCTCTTTAAGATTTGCGTAAATTGCTCGCATGTTTCTCGAACCTTCTCAGCGCCAACAATTTCACTAATCATACAAATCCGGCTTGCCCCCGCATCAAGCACTCGCTCAACATTATGAAGCTTAATTCCACCAATCGCTACAAATGGAATTGAAATTTCCCCGGCAACCTGTTGAATATAGCTTGTTGTTACGGGATCGACCACATCTTCCTTACTATTTGTTGGAAAGATAGGGCCAACGCCAATATAATCTGCTCCACCCACTTCGGCCTCACGTGCTTCTTCGATTCTGTGGGTGGAGATTCCGATTATTTTTTCAGGTCCCATGATCGCCCTTGCCTCTTTAAGAGGCAAATCGTCCTGGCCAAGATGAATACCGTCTGCATCAACGGCAAGAGCGATATCAATGTGATCATTTACAATGAATGTAACGTCATGCTTTTTCGTCAATTCCCGCAACGCTCTCGCTTTCTTTAAAACGTCACGCTTTTTGCTTTTTTTATCGCGGAGCTGAATAATATCCACCCCGCCAAGAATTGCTTCTTCCATGACTTCAACGAGGTCACGGTTCGGATGAAACTCTTCCCCTGTAATCGCATAGAGCTGAAAGTCTTTCATGATACAAGTCCCACCTTTCAAGTGCTTAAATTTATGGCGTTTCAACATCGAATGTAAAAGAAAAACCAGCAATCCTTCGCAGGACGCCGGCTACTCATGATCTTCTCATTCACAGTCGACTTCCCTACGCTGGCATCATCCAGATCAGGTATGAGGGTAAAAGGTTCACCTTTTTCTCAGTCAGCTTGATGCCGACACCCCTAGTCTTCTACTCGTCAAGTTGTCCATTCTATTATGACATATCATTGTTTTCATGCAAAGCACCGCATCGTTAAAACAAGGCTGTCGATAGCTTTTCTTCTAAATCAATCACGGTCTCAAAGCTTGAGCCGTACAATAACCATTTACCAGACGGTGAGACGAGAATCGGTAAATGGTCCGCTATCTCCATGACGTGAGTCTCGCTCCCATTTTCAACATTAAACGCCATTAAAGAGTAGCCTTGATTGTAATCGAAGAAATCACCGTTTTCTTTTGGACGAAGATAATAAAAAATGCCGTTTTTTTCATCAAAATCATGAAAGGGAATCCACCACTGTTCAGAATACGTATTTAAAATCGGAACTTCCAGCTCAGCTACTGGCTCTTGCCCTTCATAAAAACGGTATAAGGAATAGGCATCATATGGACTCGAAACTGAAACCGTCAACGAAACATCTGTCCCATAGCCGATAAACGCAATGATGTCTTCTAACCAGAGTGACTCTTCCTCCGTTTCAATATCATAAGAATAAAGCGGTGCTGAAAAGCTAGGCTCGAACTCATCCCATTCTAAGTACGCAATCGTATCACGGTTCACCCATTGAAGGTACGATTGATTCAAGTTTAGAGGCATTATCTTACGAGCCGCCACATCAATGTCGTAAATGTCCTGTTCCCAATCAGGCAAAAATGCAACCGCAATTAGCTCTTGCTCATTATAGGGGTTCCAATACAGAGAAAAGTCCTCTCCTAATTCCTCTAGCTTCATTTGCAATTCACCTTGCTCATTCACTAAATAAACAGGGGCGTCCCCTTCGTTCGTCACCGTTTGGATCGCAAAAAGACTTTTCGCATCATTTGAAGAGACAGCAACGATCGGTTCTTCTACCTGAAAGAAAAGACTTTGCTCTCCTGTAAGTAGCTGATATCGATAGACGACGGAACCTTCAACTTCATCGGTTATATAAAGGATCGACTGGTCATCAAACCAGTCAGCAACCTCGAGATAACGTTGGGCATTGTCTGTAATAGGAATGACATCTGAACCTGAAAAGAAAGCTGGAGGCACATCACGTTTTTCTGGTGTTTGAGCCAGCCGTTCCGGTAAAGGCTGGCTCTCTTGCTCTCCTGAAAAACATCCTGTCAATGCTAGCACACATACGCTCATTAATAAAAAAACGTGCTTCAACAAGATTCTCCTTCCTGCTTTAAGTAAGAAAAGCGCAAGCGCCTTGATTAACCAAGACAAGTGCTGGAAGCCCGTCAATGTGTTGCCACGTTTAGGCAACCATTTACAGGCTATTACAACCTCAAGCAGCTAGACGCTGGGAGCTAGACAGCTTTGAACTGGTATGTGTTTTCTCTTTTTTTAAATCTCGTCCTTACGATGTAGAAAGGACGGCGATGCATCGTTTTTTAAAAAATTCGATTCATAAACCTTTTTTGCTAGCAATAGAAAAAGCAATTCTCTTTATTATAACGCTTTAGCAATAAAAAAAGTTTCATTTTTTTCAATAATTTTTCACTTTATTTCACCTCAACTTAAAAGAAGAAGGCACCTAGCGAGTAGGCGCCTCAACATTTATCCGTAAATAAACCGTGCCCCTGCAATTCCAGGGTTTGTCATTTCCTTCGGATCTAGAATTTCATTTAATTCCTCTTCTGATAAAATTCCTCGCTCTAAACAGATTTCACGAACAGGACGATCGGTTTCAATCGCTTCTTTTGCAATTCTTGTTGCGACTTCATAGCCTACATGTGGGTTAATCGCTGTAATAATTCCTACACTTCTCTCGACCATCTGCCGGCAGCGTTCAACATTTGCAGTCAATCCTTCAATGGCGAATTGACGGAACACTTGAATACCATTTTTTAAGATGGAAAGTGATTGAAGAAGGTTAAAAACAAGAACTGGCTCCATCACATTTAACTCAAGCTGACCAGCTTCAGACGCTAGACTTATCGTATGGTCATTCCCAATTACTTGGAAGGAAATTTGATTCATCACTTCGCACATAACAGGATTCACTTTTCCTGGCATGATCGACGAACCTGGCTGACGCGGCGGTAAGTTGATTTCATTTAATCCCGTTCGCGGACCAGAACTCATGAGCCTTAGGTCGTTAGCAATTTTTGAAAGATTGATGGCCATTATTTTTAAGGCAGCGGAGAGCTCTGTATAGGCATCTGTATTTTGTGTGGCATCCACGAGATCTTCAGCCGTTTTAAAAGAGAATCCAGTAATTTCAGCTAAATAGGCTGATACTTTCTTAATATACTCAGGCTGTGCATTTAAACCAGTGCCAACCGCTGTCGCACCCATATTTATCTCATAAAGATGGTCCATTGCCTGTTGAAGGCGACCTAAATCCCTTGTAAGAGCACGACGATACGCACCAAATTCTTGTCCCATTCGAATCGGTACGGCATCCTGAAGATGGGTTCTTCCCATTTTTAACACCGTGTCAAATTCTTGTTCCTTTTCTTTCATTGCCTCGATTAACTCTCCGAGAACCTCTGCTAATGCTTGTGCTAAACGAAGGGAAGCAATATGAATGGCTGTAGGAAAGGCATCATTTGTCGATTGAGCCATGTTCACATGGGTGTTTGGACTCACACGCATATATTCACCTTTCTCTCCACCTAACAACTCAATGGCTCTGTTGGCAATGACTTCGTTTGCATTCATATTAAAGGACGTACCTGCGCCGCCTTGAATGGAATCAACTACGAATTGGTCGTTCCATTTTCCGTCGATCACTTCATCAGCTGCGGTTATAATCGCATCAGCAATGTTTACCTGTAGAACTCCAACATCTCTGTTTGCCATCGCTGCAGCTTTTTTTACGTAACCAAAAGCGCGAATGAGCTCTTCATGGGGTGGGTATCCAGTAATTGGGAAATTCTCTCGTGCTCTCATTGTTTGAATACCGTAATAGGCATCCTTTGGCACCTGCTTTTCACCAAGTAAATCTCTCTCCGTTCGAAACTCCGTCATATCGATTCGTTCCCCTTTTTCTTTTCACTTATTTCATTCTCATGTATGTTCATTCACCTTGCCAATAAGCATGCTCAAACATCATATGATAAGAACTTCCTTACATTTATCCTTACTTTAAAGTATGAGCTTCCTTTTCCTTTTGTATGGTCAGAAAGCTGCCAGAAAACAAAATCAAACTATTGCTTTGCTAGCCAAGCCCCACCAATAACACCTGCATCGTTTCCAAGCGTTGCAATGCGGAATTCTGCCCCTGCTCCAACTCGTTCTAGTGCATAAGTTTTGAAGTGATTTTTAAGAGGCTGTAACAACGTGTCCCCTGCTTTCGAAACCCCTCCGCCAATGACAATCTTTTCTGGGTTAAGGCTATTCGCTAAGTTAGCAATCGCTAATCCTAAATGAAAGGCAACCTCATCAATCACCTTTAAGGCAAAGGCATCATTTTCATCGGCTGCTTCAAACACATCCTTCGCAGTGAGCATTCCTGCTGATTGATACACAGTCCATAATCGGCTATCCGTATGGGCTTGAAGGTTTTCCGTTGCGATCCGTGCAATGCCCGTTGCAGACGCGATGGTTTCCAGGCAACCGCTTTTTCCACAATTACACGGTTCGCCACCCTTTGGAATTGAGGTAATATGACCAATTTCTCCAGCCATCCCATTTACCCCATGGAGAATTTGTCCGTTGGCGACAATCCCACCACCTACACCTGTTCCCAATGTCACAAGTAGTAGATTTTTCGCACCATCGCCTGCTCCGCGCCACATTTCCCCGAGCGCTGCAATGTTCGCATCATTATCAACCGTCACAGGTAATCCCGTTTCCATCTCCAATCGATCTTTCAACGGGAAATTCCGCCAGCCTATGTTTACCGCTTGGTAAATGAACCCTGTGTCCATTTCAATAAACCCAGGTGCCCCCATTCCAATACCAATTAATGTATTTTTCAAACGCCCTTTTTCTTCTAATTTGCTGTCTATCGCTCGGGCAATGTCTGTTGTTATATGCTTTCCCGCATCTTTTTTATTGGTCGGAATTTCCCACTTGTCTACGATATCGCCATAGGTCGTAATAAAGGCCATTTTTATTGTTGTTCCACCTAGGTCGACCCCTACTATCCACTTCTCATCCATTTTTTGATTCACCTTTATCCTTCTGTAATTGAGCACGCTCGGTTCGAATAACCAACAGTGCTTGCTGAAACATACGGATGTCCACAAATTCCCATTTGTACAACTCACGAATTTCATCTTCCATTAATTCTAAATCAAGTTGACGGTCACCCGTATAAATAAATGTCCCAAAGCGTTTTAACAGTTGCTGGACATCATACATGGTTTTCAAACTTTTCACCTCGCCCTTATTATAACAGCTTTAAGACGGTTACGAAAAGAAGCCAGGTAAGGGGGAAAAACACATGATAAGGCAGCCTCCAAAGATTGGTTCGAATGCGTTGTTGTGTGCCTCCTCCAAGAAATAAGCCTAGTAAAAAAAGAGCAGAAGCGAATAGGGTAAAAACTGTTCGATGCCCTAGGATTCCCCATTCTAATCCGAGAATAAAAAAAATGACAGCGACTAAAAGCAAATTCAGCTTCCTTTCTTGTTGGAAAAAGCCAAAGGTCGGATGAAAGGTCTTAAAACAGGCGACAATAAACAAAAGGCTGATGACCACAAGAATCACATCAAGCAGCCGAATCATTAGAAACGAATCTAAGAACATACCAGCAAACATTCCGCCATAGGTAATTGCAAAAAAAAGAAAACCAAAGAGCAAAAAGGAAGCCGGTCTTGGTGGTAGCTTTGCACTAACAAGCAAACCACCAATTGTTGAACCTAACACAAAAACAAAGACAAGAATCGTCATACTAACCCACACTGGAGAACACCTCCTCCGTGCTTTAATTGAAATCTTCATCATAAAGTTTATGAGAAGCACCCCTAAAAAGAGATATATGATATCCTATGAGTTGGACGAAGAAATCAGGACAAGATTTCACTTACTTCAGAAAAGGGTACGGAGCTTAAGTACTTGTTAAGAACTCGACAACGTACACTCAGTGCTGTGCCCCAACACACTTTATAAGCTTCGTTCCATGTGGGAAAAACGGCGCCACGCTTATGATTATTTCTAATGAAAGAGGGATCGACGTTGACCAAAAAAATACAAGATGTGATCAACCAAGCACTCTATGGAACACCTGAGGTTCTACCAGAGGAACGAGCCATATTTTTAACAACCATTAGCGAACGGATTTACCTTGCATTAACAAAGCGGCAAGTCATCCAAACAGGAATCTATACTGAGGCACAACAAATGATGGAAAATGAAGCGGACCTTCATCTTTATCTAAATGGTCATCTCTCGTACCAGCAATACGCTCACTATTTACAAAAGGCAAATGACTTACGTATTCCTTTTACGATTGTCTCACCAAATAAACCCACTCCAATTGGTCTCGTTTTAGCAAACCCGAAAGAAGCAATTGAGAGACAAAGCATTTTTGTTGAGGATGAATTTTTCAAGGCAGATATGAAAGGTGGACAGTAAGAAAAGCGCAAGGCGGGCGCCTGTAGCTAGAAAGCTTTGAAATGCAATGGTTGACCGCAAGAGAGAAAACACTCACATTGAAAGGAACGTTTTTCACTTAGAGGTCAACCTTTTATCTGTCAGGATCTTGAGGATGAATAGAGGCAGGTCGGCGATTTTTCAACGGCATAGGAGCTCGAAATAGCACATCGCGTAAAGCTCTTGCATTAAAAGGAATAAAAGGCCACATATATGGCGTCCCAATTACATCAATCCGAATAAGAAGAAGCAACCACAAGGTTAGACCAATCACGTACCCTCCAAGATTAAAAAAAGCGGTACTAATGAGTAGTACTACGCGAATGAGCCGATTTGCTAAGCTGAGTTCATAGCTCGGTGTTGCAAACGTCCCTACAGCTGCCACTGCTAAATACAAGACAACCTCTGGTGAGAACAAACCAACCTGGATCGCAACCTCCCCAATCAAAAGAGCTGCTACAAGGCCAAGAGCAGTAGATAAAGCTTGTGGTGTGTGAATGGCCGCCATTCTCAGCATTTCAATTCCTGCTTCAGCAATTAAAAATTGATAAATAAGCGGGATCGTTCCTTCATCCTCCGCTCCTACGAATGATAAATCGGCCGGAATTAGCGTCTCATTTGTTGCAAGTAAATACCAAAGTGGGAGCAAGAAAATCGATGCCCACACAGCGAGAAAACGGACCCCTCGTAAAGCTGCGCCCACCACTGGCTTTTGCCGGTACTCCTCAGCGTGCTGAAGATGGTGCCAAAATGTCGTTGGTGCGATCATAACACTAGGGGAGCCATCGACGATAATCACAATATGCCCCTCTAATAAGTGAGTTGCGGTTACGTCTGGACGTTCAGAATAACGGACCAAAGGATATGGGTTATAATGATGACCAAAAATAAATTCTTCGATCGTCTTATCACCCATCGGCAAGCCATCTGTGTCAATTTTACCTAGACCTATTCTCATTTTCTCAATAATCGCTTCATCCGCTATATCTGCCAGGTAAATCATTGCTAGATCAGATTTTGAGCGCCTACCAACCTTGACATATTCAACTCGGAGCGAGCGATCACGAACCCTTCGTCGGATTAAGGCTGCATTCATGACAAGGGTCTCGACAAATCCATCTTTTGCACCTCTTATCACTTGCTCCGTTGTCGGTTCTTCAGGACCTCTTACTGGATACTCCCGTGTATCTAAAAGAATGACCTTTTGAACTCCTTCTACGACAAGGGCAGCTGGTCCTGACAGCACTTCATCGACGACTTCATCTAAGTCATCGCTTGTAGAGATTTCAACATAAGGGATTTGACTTTTAATTAAGTGGTCAAGGGCATTTTCTTCTAATTCCTCTGGCTTTATACGTAGAAGCTCCCGTTGGATTTGCGTAAGCGCCTGGTCTTTAGCAAATCCATCCACAAGAAAAAGAACCATCCTTTTCCCACCGTGTACAATTTCATGATCAATTAGGTCGAAACTTTTATCAACGGCTAGCTCTTCTCTTAAAAAATGAACATTATGTTCAAACTTACCTGTTACAGGATGCTTCACTTTATTTGCACTCATTAAATCGCCTCCACCTACCTGCATTGTTTGCAAAAAGATGGAGTTCCATGCACAGGAAAAGCAGGTGAAAGCTTGTTTACATATTTCCTTCATTCAAACATACATATGGTCATAGTTGAATGTAACTGGAGGAGCGACCATGTTTAAAAAGCCATCCATTTTATTGATCATCCTTTCAGCTTTCACTGTCGGATTCTTTTTATCTTTGATTCCAAAGCACGACCAATTAAACGAAACGTTAATCTTTTTCCCTTTGGACCCTGATGCATTCTATACGGAGGCAAAAACATCCCTTGATTTTCTTACAAGCAAGGATGCCGATGAATACATTCTAAAGTGGAACGTGAAATCACTTCTTAACCAAACATCTTATTTGCGACAAGATGTTTCTTTGCTTTTTGAAGATGGCTACTTAAAGGATACCCTTTCCTTATGGAAGGAAGATGCCGATCTTATTCAATTAGAAAAGGGGGTGTTTGGCGAAGATAGCGGTCATTATGAAGCGATCACGCTTCATCATGCAGAAATTCATTACCCAAATGATGTGCTCAAAAGTGCGCAAATGATGAGCTTTGACCAGCTTTACGTTTTTGATTCACCACTTAGTTCGTTTCATGCCTTTAAAATCCCAGAAACAACAGAAGAAGAGGAAGGGAAACGAATATTGGATTATATTTTGCAGCAGCAGATGACCTTTTTGAAAGGAGACTTATTGGAGCATTTCTCCATTCCCTCTGCGAGCTACGAATCGATTCCATTGAGTCGTTTTGCTCGGTTTCAAAACGAATCTTTAGCAAACGGCTAAGTTTTTAAGCACGCTTTGGGAAGTGTTGTACAAAAATTATGTACTTGGCATTCAAAACCAAGATGGGCGTATTTTGAGCCCGATCGGCAGCACCGTCCCCCTTATCTTACTACCGAAACCACCTGATCATTTTCTGATTCTTTTTCGAACGTCGGAAGGAGAGCCAATCCAACTATTGCAGCCCCTCTCCTTCTAGTCGGTCTTGCACTGTTTCATATAGCCTCTGATAATCTTCTTTCGCAGGCTCAAGCTCTACCGCCCGCTCCACAGCGGCAAATGCATGTTCCACTTCAGCCAATTCGAGATATACAAGAGCTAGATTATAATGGGCTTCATGAAAGGTGGGACGTAGCTCGATTGTCTTCAATAAGTGCTTTTTCGCATCCTCATACCTTTCTAAATGTGCTTCTGTATAAGACAATAAAAAATAGGCCTCAGGCATCTCAGTCCCATTTTCAACAGCACCCTTGAGAACCGAATACGCTTGCTCAATCTCGTCCGCTTGAATATACTCCTGACCAATCTGCACATCCATTATTTCAGAGCCAGCCTTCTCTTCATTTGAAAGACCAAATACGTATAAGGCAGCCGTGAGAAAAAGCGTGACACCAAGCATCGCCACCTGTCTGGCTCTCCCCTTATGGTTTGGTAAATGAACAATACTTGAAGCAAGATATCCGCCGATAAGGCCACCAATATGAGCACCATTGTCGATAACGGGAATGGCAAAGCCGAAGGCCAAATTAATCCCTAAAATGACGAGTAAGTTCATTCCCATCGTACGAAGAAAGAGCTTACGATAAATGGTCCCAAAATAAAGAAGGGCACCAAAGCAACCAAAAATTGCCCCTGAAGCACCTGCTGCCACTTGCTCGTTAAAAGCAAAGCTAGCGATAGAACCAAAGAGTCCAGCAGTAAAATAAATGAGAATAAAACGACTCGTCCCGTAGATCCGTTCCACCGTTCCACCTAAATAGAAAAGTGCTAATGAATTCATAAACAAGTGCAGGAAACCGATGTGCAAAAACATTGAAGAAAAGAAACGCCACCATTCTCCTTCGATTATGGCAGGATTATATTTTGCACCAAATTCAATCAACGTTAATAGATTTGTGCTACCACCGTTACGCTCCAATAACGCATACATCACGCCAATCATAGCAAGCAACACAAAGGTCATGATCGGTTTTCCGTATAAAAACAGCTCCCTTTCCCGCTTCATTCTAGCATTCGCTGCTTGCTTTATTTCTTTGCGATATTCGCGAATGAGCGTCTCTGAATCTTCGTAGGCTTCCAAGAAAGTTGGTAGTGACATATGGAGGCGTTCTCCGACCTCCATTAATGCTTTTTCCCTTTCGATTTCGTCCTGTATGAGTAACGATGTATAGACCTTTGTTTTTTTCTTTCGATCAGCGTAGGTTGGCTCCCGCAAGTCACTCCAATCATCAACTGGTGGAAAGACCGTTACGTACAGATTCTCCCCTTCTAGCTGACGTAGACCAAGTTGACGTCGCAAAGCTTCAAATCGAGTGACAGCAGACGAAGCATCCTGCTTCAAGTGATTGCCCCAATCAATATCAGTCCGTATAACTCGAAGAACTTTCCGCGATTTCGTTTCTTCGCTTTCAAGCCACACTTCCTTTTGATTCATATCAAGCACGCGAAAATGACGCTCTGTCACAAAATAATGAACCAATTGCCAAAAAAACAAATCATGTCGTAAAACGTCCATCTTCTCATCCTTCCCTCTCCCATGTTTCTTTGAACCAGGCGGCAAAGGACGAAAGGTCATTTACCGTAATAAGGGGTTGGTGTCCTGAGGTCGGCTGTTTTCTCCTGCTGTTCAAATAGACCGCCTCCCAGCCCGCTTCAATAGCTCACAATATCGCAAGCGCCGATAGGTTGTTCCATCCATCTCTCCCTGCTCGAATGCTTGCCAAATCCGGTTACTATTATTTTTAAACACATGAAACCATTTGTTTGATTCAATCAATGGCAGCTTCCCTCGTTCACACTCCCAGCGAGACATTAGTTCCGAGAAACAAAAAAGAATCGCTTTTTGAAAGGCTTTTTCAGGACTGAATGGGGTGTTATCTAAATCGAAACGTAGTACATTCCACTTCATTCAAGATAACCTCCACAACCGTATTATACCAAGGAAAACAGTAGTTGAGTATTGATGCGCCTTTGCTTACTTTTACACCTTTCACAAAAAAAACACCCAAGAATCTACGGGTGTTTGCTGAATTATCCTTTATTCGCCCGTTCATAACGAAGCATAGAGCCCATGACATTATCGCGAATAAACGGGATTTGCATGGCAAGCGAAACAGCAATTTGGCGTAAAAAGCGTCGACCAAGCAGTAGATTTAGCATACGATAGCGGTAGCGGTAGGCAACATATATGGATAGAACGAATGAAAAGAATGTAATGATCCGGCCTAGCACACAGCATCCCTCCTTACCTCTACTTTGTCAACATTGGGCCATTTTTATCCACCCGTTCTTCTCATAAAACCAGACAAAATTGTGGAGAGAAGCATAGAAATAGAATAAATGAAAGAATCTTTATTATTTAAAGCTGACGTCACGTTTTAGGTTTTGCTTTCAAGAGCCTTTCATATATTCTCAACACACAAAAAATATAATCAACTTTCAAATAATATAAATATTACGTATATCAATTTTGTCTTTTTTTAAAAAAAGTCTATTCTCGTCTTTATAATTAGGATGGCATTAAAGGGTGTGAGAGAATTGAGAAAACACAATCTAACTAACAGAGAACAACATATGATTCGTGCCATCATACGAGAAATTGATCTTGTGACAGCTGTTCTGCTTGTCACAGGACAATTAACCATTAGCAGAGTCGTCATTGCTCCTGGAGGTTTTTCTCTCACTGTAAGTGGTCCTCTCACTGGAAGCGAGCGACTTGAAAGCAAAACCGGGAGCAACGCAGTGAATGCGTTAATTGATGTCATAGACCTTTTGTTAGCCGTTTTATTGATTCAGGATAAAATTAATGTACACGGGGTTTTTATTACATTTGGGGGAAGTTTTTCTCTTGCTATTTCTGGCCCTATTTTTGGACGCCCGAAAATCGAACCAATTATGCCTTTTTTACTGAAAAATTATGACGATTTTTGTTCCATAGTATCCACATATTTTAACGTCGATCAGAATTTGTTAGAAGTATTTACGAAGGAGGGTGAAAAATGGCGTTAACCAATCTACCTACCATTAAACCTTCAAAGCCAAGTACGTTTCTTATTGGACTTTCACTTGCTACTTTTATTTTTTTCTTTACACAACCAAAGCAGTCTGATTCAAATGAATAATGAGCATGAATTCATTTTATTTTCACAATCTAAAAGAGCATTCAGTCGACGCTGAACGCTCTTTCTCTCACATTACATCCCAATGTATTTACTGTACAAAGATTTTGCCCGGGCAATATCTTCCGTTCCTTGCACAAGGACGCGTCCATCTTTAAAAAGGACAAGTCGTTCCCCTTCCTGCAAATGGACACGTAATAAAAACGGGGTTTCCTTCACATCCTTTGCCACTTTCCGTAAGCGGGCAGCCCAATCCTGCAAATCAAAGGGGTACCCACTTTGAATTTGTACGGTCTCACGGCCACAAAGAGAGGTTACACGATCACCTGCTTCTTCTTTTAGGGCAGGGTAGACTTTTTGTTGGCAGGTTGGACATTGTTCTTTTGGCTTTTTAAATTTCATTTCATACTGGTGATGACGCCACACATCAATTGTTAATAAACTGTTCCGAAAAGCATCTTCTGCACCCACAAGGTATTTTAATGCCTCCATGACTTGATAGGATGCAACAATATCAACGATTGGACTGACAACACCAACTGTGTCACACGTTTGACCTGAAGCTTGTCCCCCATTGATAAAGCAGCGAAGACAAGGGGTTTTCCCAGGTACAAACATTGCTGACATTCCCCTTGAGCTAACAGCACCACCATAGACAAAGG
This sequence comes from Halalkalibacterium ligniniphilum, assembly GCF_000334155.1. Classification (GTDB taxonomy): domain Bacteria; phylum Bacillota; class Bacilli; order Bacillales; family Bacillaceae_D; genus Halalkalibacterium; species Halalkalibacterium ligniniphilum. The sequence goes on from NZ_ANNK01000111.1 coordinate 14,888, forward strand.
GAATTCCTTTTTGATAACAAGCATCATTTAACAAGAAACGAGTTTCAAAGTTATCCGTTCCGTCTAATACAAGATCGACTCCGTCCATCAGCTCTTCGATATTTTCTCTTGTTGCATCTGCAATCACACCCTCCACTCGGACAGATGAATTAATCGCACCTAGCTTCCTCTCTGCCGCAATGGCTTTCGGTACGCTCTCCTTCACATCATTTTCATCAAAGAGCATCTGGCGTTGAAGGTTGCTCGCCTCCACGTAATCTCGATCGACAAAACGGACAAACCCCACCCCTGCTCGAACGAGATGATTGGCTAGCACCGTTCCAAGTGCTCCTACTCCAACAATCAGCACACGGCTTTCCTGCAAACGTTTTTGTCCCTCGACGCCAATGGGAGCAAAAAGCATTTGACGGGAATAGCGTTCCTCTTGCTTGTCTGACATTGCTGACTCTCCTTTCTTAAAAAACACGAAGACGCCTTCAGTAATATTCGCGTCAAGCTACAATACCCTGCATGAGCGGCTCGCTCTTCCCACAGGGATGACGAGCATACTGCGCATCATTTCAATGAAGGTGGTCTGAGCGACAAGCTTCCTGATTTATACATCCTGTAAGCTCCGTCTCCTTTTCCACAGAAAAAGACGCCTTATGCATTAAACGTTTTTCTCTTCTTCTATTATAAAAACATTTGACCGATAAGCGCACCTATAACGGCTCCAGTCAATGTGCAAATCCCGTTTACCACATCATTATTTAACCAACGGATGCCAAACGTTTTACGGGTCTTCATCCCACAGTGTGTTTTACGCTCGGTATCCATTCCACATTGCTTACAGCGATAAAGAACCTGACCGGTTGCCCCTACAAACGTATCCATTAAGTTTCCCATAAAGCCAGCTAGCGTTAACAACAGGAGAAGGCCGTAGCTATAAATAACCCCTCCCCACCAAAGGTAAATACCGAAGAAAACAATGAAAAAGGACCCCGCTAAAGCGGAGGCTAGTCCTAAAGGAGAAACCGCACCTGAAGTACCAGGCTCCACAGCTTTCCATTTTGTAATATGAACTGGTTTACGTCTGCTTAATGAACCAATTTCAGATGCCCATGTATCAGCATTAGCAGCCGCCAAGCTAGCGATAAAGGCACTTAACCAGATAGGTGATGGAAAAATACTGTAGAGAAGCGCCATGATTCCAGCAGCACCACCATTAGCAACCACTTGCCAGCCATCTCGCCGTTCTCCTTTTTCTGTGATTTCGTTTTCCTTTTTCTGTTGATGATAGCTACTCCAAAAGCTTGAGCTGCCAAAAAATAGACCAAGAAGAAGCAGGCCAAAAAAGCCGAGACCAAAAGCAATGATCGAGCCAACAAAAAAGGCGGCAACTGCTCCGAACTTGGTTAGCTTTTTCAATCGATAGGCAACAAGCGCTATGACAAGTACGCCGACATATAGCAGCATCACTCGTCCAAGCTCGCTTCAGTCAAAACGTAGTCTACTATGCAATCATGTTCCTCTGTAGGTACAGAAGGAACCAATTGAAAGGAAAAAGCAAGAGCGACAGCTGTACCATGATAGTTTTGCAAATAGCGATCATAATATCCCCCCCCATAGCCAAGCCTTCTGCCCGATTGATCAAAGGCAAGACCAGGTACAATGATTAAGTCAATCAATTTTTTTGCAACTGGGTCACATAAAGAAGTGATTGGTTCCATCAGATCATAAAAGGTTGGCTCTAGCTGAGTATAAGAAGTAACAGAATAAAACGCCATGGAATGATCCAACGGGTTTACTTTTGGAACGACAATATCTTTTCCCTCAGCCCATCCTTTTTGAATGATCGCATCTGTTGAAAGCTCTGTTTTCCTTGAAATTGTAACAGCTACTGTTTTGGAGGCTTGCCATTCAGGTAAGGCAAATAGTTCATTCGACACGCTCATTGAACGCCTGTGTAATTCTTCTTTCGAAAGCGCTGCCATCTTTTTTTTCATTTCCTGACGGAGTTTTATTTTCTCTTCCATCTTTCCACTCTCCCACAAAGATTGTTCTCAATGGTTGGTCCCTTAAAATGGTAAAAAGATATAAAAAAATAAGCAGTGGAAATTCCAGCTGCTTATTTTGTCTCGCGATGTACCGTGTAGCGCTTTAAGCGCGGGCTGTACTTTTTAAGTTCAATACGCTCAGGGTTGGTACGTTTATTTTTAGTCGTAATGTAATTACGGTCACCAGTCTCTGTGCAAGCAAGTGTAATTTTAACACGCATCTTTATCCCTCCAAACCTCTGCTATCTCATACTCATAAAATAATAGCAAAAGTACATAGAGGAATCAAGTGTTTTTTCTTTACAGTAAATTAGCGCTCTTTTCCTCTTTTTCGGAAAATTCTGGGCTAGCACTATTAACTTGCCCCTTTATTAATTAACCTTAAGAGCTACAAAAAAATCAATCTTATTACGTTCTGCTTCGTTAACCACTGTCAGAACAGCCTCCTGTTGTTTATCCGCTTTAGGAGAAGCATCTCTTTCTAACACAAACTTGGCATTAAGAGATGTGACCCATTCGGATAAAGGCATATCCAATTGTTTTAATGCTTGAATCAAATGGACAAGGGCAAACGGACCGTCATAGAAAAAGGTTTGTACTGTACCTTCAACCCTCATCATTTCACGTGCAGAGCTTTTTGAACGTGTAAATTCCATCGAGGATTGATGACCCATTGACTCGAACGCCTGTGACGCATACAGAGGAATCGCCATTTTATCTCTTTTCTCTAGCATCATTTGTAAATGAACATAAAGAGAGAGCTGTTCTTCCTCTAACAACGATTCACCTTTCTCGTTTAAAAATAAAAGAAATTCGCCACTTTCACCGACCACAATTCCTAGATCTGCCCGCTTTTCTCGTATGTTTTTTGCTACAGCCGTATGGCCTTCACTTAATGGAACATGCTCAACCTCACAATCAAGCTTCTCTAGTAGCTGGGGAATGCTTGCTAAATAAGCATCTTGTCGACATTGCAACACAACATGAATTCTTTTTCTGGTTCGTTTTGTATAAAAAGGTCTTATAAGGTCATCTTCATACGTCAATAAGCGATCATGCCCTTGTTCGTAGCGACCAGCATATTCAAACGGTATGCGCCGATACGATTGATGCGTAAATGCTTGCTCTAGGCTTTTTTGAAAACGTTTTGAAATAGGCATACCCTCTTCATCAAAAAATTCGATCACAATTCGTTTTTCCCCATGCCGATTGACCAATCGAACGTAGGCACCTCCCCTTTCATTCCCTTGTTCGAGACTATAGCGCAGAACCGGTGCGATTGATTCATCAAGATCGATAATATTTAGCCCTGCTGCGCGCAAGCTTTGACTGAAGGTCAATTTAATAAGCTTTGAAAAGGGATGGCTATCAGAAGCAACTAGGATGCTTTCACCTTGGTCAATCAAGCTTCCAAAGGCTGCCCCTAATTTCGTAACATGCTCTGGCGTCATTCCTACGTTTGCAATTCCGATGGCACGGTAGCCTGTAAGCTGAGGCTGAGGCTGAGCCCCTTGTTCATTCCAAACAACCGATGCATGGACGCTCGTTTCTGCTTCAATTTCTTTGAATGGCCAAATTTTCGCTTTTGGCTGAATGCTTGCACCATTCCCAATTTGCGTATGGTAGCCGATGACCACATCCTCAAAAACTTTAACCCCTTCTCCTACAACAGAAAGGTCGCAGATCGTGGCTCCACGAAGCTCTGTATCATTACCTATGTACGAGCCATCCCATACGATGCTCCGTTTCAAGGATGCTCGATTTGATATCGTCACATTTGCACCTATGACCGAGCAAGCAGCAACGTGCGCTCCTGACTGAATGACTGAGTTTTCCCCGATGATGACAGGCCCTTCTATATTAGCACCCTCTTCAATGATTGCATTTTCAGCAACCCATACACCACTCTCTCGTTGGATTCCATTGATTTTTGCTTGCACATTTCCTGAGAGTAAATCAAATTGCGCTTGACGATACTGAGCTAATGAGCCAATATCAGACCAATAGCCATCTGACTCAAAGCCATACATTTCTTGGCTTGACTCAAGAATGAATGGAAACACATCTTTACTGAAGTCTGTGACCGTATCCTTTTCGATCAATGAAAAAATTTCAGGATTCATAATGTAAATACCTGTATTAACCGTATGACTAAATACTTGATCAGGGCTTGGCTTTTCAATAAAGCGTGTAATTTTATCCTCTTCATCTGTCATAATTACGCCGAACTCATATGGACATTCAACGGTTTTCATAAAAAAGCTGACTAGACCTTTTTTCTCTTGATGAAACTCTATTCCCGTTTGCAGATCAAAGTCTGTCAAGGCATCCCCACTAACAACGATAAATGGTTCATCTAAAAAGGCTTCTGCCTGCTTTACGCTTCCAGCCGTTCCAAGAGGTGTCGTTTCTTCAAAATAAACCAAATTTACTCCGAATTGACTGCCGTCTCCAAAATAATCACGGATCGCTTCTGATAAATACTGAACGGTAACGGCAATATCTGTTACCCCATGCTTCTTTAACAGCTCAATGCTATATGCCATAACCGGTTTATTTAATAAAGGCACCATCGGTTTTGGTAATTGACACGTTAACGGTCGTAATCTGGTTCCTTTTCCTCCTGCCATAATTACACCTTTCATCCACTCCGCCTCCCCAGTCTAAATTTTTATCATCTCTTTTTTTAAACAACGTTCCATTTCTTCTTCTGTTCGTTTTGCTATGGTCCGCCAATTAAAGTTTGTTTCTACATCGTTTCTTCCATTCTCAGCAACTCTGCGTTTCAACTCAGGGTCTTTGTATAATGAAATTACCTGCTCCAAAAGACTTCTTACATCGCCAGGATAAATCTTTAACCCGTTTTCACCATGGTTAACAATGTCACCAAGCCCTCCAGTATCAGAAACGATCGTTGCTTTTCCAACGGCCATCGACTCAAGGGCGACAATACCAAAAGGCTCGTACAAGCTTGGGAAGACTGTTGCATCACAAGCGTGAAGCCACCAGTTCCGTTGTTCGTCATTAATAAATCCTAAAAACGTCACATACTCCTCTAGCTGTCTTTCTCTTACTTGCTGTTGATAACTTTCTAACAGTGGCCCTTTTCCAGCGATCACAAATTGAATAGGAAGGTGCTTTTCTCTCACTTTATCTGCTGTATCAATCACAGTTTGAAAGCCTTTTTCTTTCACAATTCGTCCAACTGAAAATACAGTAAATCGCTCCAAATGGTATTCTTCTTTATCTAGCTCCGATTGAAGAAGCGTCGGGTCCACCCCATTTGGAATCACCACAAGCTTTTCCTCAGGCAAGGAAAAAATCGACTGAATTTCTTGCTTCATGTAGTCACTACAAACAATCACCCGATTCGCTTCATAGGTCAGCTCCCACTCCTTTTGGTTAATTTCGTATTGTAATGGAGAGTGAATACCATTGTTACGACCATGCTCAGTTGCATGAATGGTTGCTAACAGTGGAATTTCCAGCCTTTTTTTAAGCGCTTTTGCAGCGACGGAAACGAGCCAATCATGGGCATGAATGAAGTCAAAATGATGTTTTCTTGTGAATTTTTTAACATAATCAAACATGGCTGCATTTAAACTTCCAACCCAATCAAAGAACGCATCTGCTTTTGGCTGCAGCCCTTTAACACGATGGACATAGACACCTTGATTAACTTCATAATCAGGATAACCATCTACTGAAGTGGTAACGACATGGACTTCATGCCCTTCAAGAACAAGCATTCGTGATAAATCAAAGACGTGACGAGACAGCCCACCGACCATCATTGGCGGATATTCCCAGCTAAGCATAAGGATCGAGCGTTTTTTCGCTTTTGAAGAATGATGCTCTTTCTTCTGGACATACCGATCATGGGGACTCATAAAAATCGTCTCATCAATCTGTTTAAGGAACGGGAATGCCTTTTCAGTTGTTGTCAGCCATGATTCTGTCAGCTTTTTCGTAAGCAATCGTTTTTTTATTTCATCAAATCGAGCGAGATGTGTGTGAATCCGTTCATTTGCGTATTGCACCGCACTCTGACCATCTAAAATAAAAGCCCAGTCACTACTTACCGCAAGCATCCATTCTCGAACCATTTGCTGCATTGCGCGTTTCTCTAGTGAAGTCGGATTCGTGTATAGAGCAGACAAGGTGGCAAGTTCTTGTTCCATCCGATGATAGTGTCGATATAGCCAAGCATTTGTTTCATTCAACCAAACATCACCATAGCCTTCGCGACCCCATGTAGAAAACGAAACATGAACCGTTTCAAAATCTTGATAGTGCCTACGTATATAGTTTTCGGGAGTAACAAATGCAATTTGATCTTGGCCTTGTTCAAAAAGCGCGCCAATCCATTCTGGTCCCTCAAACCACCAATGACCGAATAATTCAGTATCAAAAGGAGTGACCATATGATAAGGTGGGTAGCTTTGCCCCCCATGCTGTTCAATTTGCGCTCGTATCCCGTGAATAAAATCGCTTGCATGTGAGTGGATTTTACCTTCGGCCCATTCTCGAACATATTCAGCCTTCTCGTCAGTCTTTCCAGTTATACGGTGGTATTTTAAGCCTGTATCGATCCGTATCCCTTTTTCATGGACAAACGGCTGAATGTATTCCCAATCACGCTCATAGGCAATGTCACGATAAAACTCCCGATAATCCACATCACCAGGATATCCAAGTGTTGAGCTCCACACTTTACCTGACAATTCACTATGCCGTGGGAAGAGAATAACTCCATGAGGGCTATAAACAGGGGCGCCGGCTCCTTTTTTCGGTTTTGGATCTGCACCAATTAAGGCATGTTCGTCAACAAAGGTGTAGCGAATACCTTCCTCGAATAAAATTCGGTCAACGCCTGGTGAAAAGGAACATTCTGGTAACCAAAAACCTAGAGGTCTTTTTCCAAAATGCCTTTCAAAGCAATCGATGCCGTGTTTAATTTGCGCTCGTAAAGCACCAGTTGTTTTTAAATAGGGGAGAAACGCATGGGTCGCTGCCGATGTTATGAGTGCGCATCGTTTTTGCTCCATTTGAGTTCGGAAGGCGAACAAAAGCTGTTTATCCCATGAAAGGAAGGTTTGCTTTATTTTTTTGTAGCGTTCATCATAAAATTGCACGAGGGCTTCTGTTTTCTTATCGCTAGCACTTTTCTTTTCTTTTTCAATTAGTTGCTCCGTTGTTTCAAGGTAGTGAAGGTAACGCTTTTGAATGAGAGGATCACTCAGCATTTCCATGACTGGTGGAGAGAATGATATGGTGATAGCTTCAGCTACTGGTGTGGTTTCTAATACCCAAAGGAGAGGAATGTAAGATTCTGTTATTGCTTCAAATAGCCAGCGCTCTTCAAGGCGCCCTTCTTCTTCGTGGCGCACATAAGGTAAGTGGGTATGGAGAACGAGGGAATAATAGCCTTCTTTCATAACAAACCTCCTCACTTTGATTTTTCATAAAACGAATACGTACTAAAGTGTTCCAGCCAAGCTGGCTCTTGTTGAAGCCCTAATTTCCATTCATAGACCACGCCTTCATGTAAGCCTCTGTTGCTATCTTTGAATCGCGGGGTGTCAATGGCATTGGACCTTGCCATGCTCAGAAAAGCACCCGTTTGTGAAATGACACCTATATCGACACAGTACGTTCGATTCGGCTTTAGCTCTCGAAAAAACCAATTGTTTGTCATTTCAGGTAAAGGCACATCTGCATAGTAGTTGGCGTAATGTCCGTTAAATTCCAAAGCGGTGATGTCATAAAGACGCAGTTGTTTTTTTAGAATTTCCCAACTCTGGCGAACTTGGTGCTCGATTAAATGCTTGCTTGCTTCACTGAGATCCCAAAACGCATAAATACTTAATGGACTTTGTGATAATAGGGTAACTTGCGTCTGTTCATAACGATTCGGCAACATCCAAACCTCTTTCTTTTTCACAGAATCAGCTTTCTTGTCCTGATGCTTTTGATAGCGATATTGCACCTTTCCAACGGTCGTACCTAATTCCTCAGCAATTTTACGAAAAGAATAACCTTCATTTCGTAAGGCAATGATTTCATTTATCACCTATACAACCTCCTAGAGAAATTGACCTTTATTCTAGTTATGAAATCAATTTTGTGAGGAGAATGGCCATTTCCATTTATCATACATAGAGCCAGCAAAAGGAACAAGAAGGGTAAATTGTCTATTTATGTCACACGTAGAAGAGACCTGTGATTAACATTGAAAAAAATTTTTTTATTTTGTTTACTTATACAAATTAGTCATTGTACGACGTCTTTTGACCTAAAAAAACGAACGATTGTCGAAGGTGTTTGCTAAACCTGTCGGTTTTTATTGATAAGAGCCAAAGAAACAGACCGTGATAAAGCATACTGAAGGCGTTTTTTTATGGAGAGGACAAAAAGAGATAACGATATACAACTATTATAACTAATTATTTTTTGTTTTCTGAATTTAATGTCAGAAAATATACACTGTTTTTCGCTCTTTGTTCAAGGTAGTAGCTGGTTTGGTCGATTCCTCCCTTGTTTCTAGAGAATTTTCCTGTGTATAATAGAAAAATAATAAATCGATACAATGTGTTGTTATACGGAGGCGTTGTTAATGGAATGGATGATTATAGGTTTACTCATCCTCTCTATCGTCCTTTTTATCCTTTCTTTTTTTCGGAAAGACAAAACGGCTGAATTAGAGAGACAGATGGAGAATTTTTCAATAACCTTAATGCAAGAAATCTATCAATTAAAAAAGAAAATTCGCATTCTCGAAGAAGAACTTCTAATCGAGCAGAACCCAACATCAAGGTCACGCTCTTCTTCCACAGCTGCATTAACAGAAGAGGTGTTTCAGCTTTATGAAGCAGGCTATTCTATTGATGAAATTGCCAAATCCACAGGTTTAAATAAACCAGAGGTTGAGCAGCTACTCGGTCATATGAATGACTCTTTGAACGACCTTGGAACAAAGGAGAGAGTATAATGAGCCGAAGTGGACTACGAGGTGTAGCGGGCGGATTATTTTTAGGTACAATCCTCTGCGCAACTGCTTATTATTTTTTTGAAGAAAGCAATGCCCAAACCACAGCTCCATCTCATACCGTTTCAACAGATGAAATGGTCCTTACCCTTGAGGAAAAAGGATATCTTGTTCTTACGGAAGATGAGCTTGCAGCGCAGCAAGAGACTCTTATTGACGAATCCTCACCGTCTCAATCAGAGCACCAATCAACAATTATTTACGCCATGACGCTTTCAATTGAACCAGGTATGTCAAGCCAGCAGGTTGCCAATCGACTCGCTCGAGGAAATGTTATTAAGGATGAAAGCGAGTTTCTTGCCTACCTATCAAGCCATGATCTTATCCATTCTCTCCGCGTTGGCACCTATGACCTGACGAGTGAGATGAGTTTAGAAGAAATTGCTGATGCTATTACATAGATACAGCTTTGACGGCTACTCTACGGAATGGAAGCAAGTACATAATCGTGATGAGAGAGAAGACCCTAGTCGTTCATTCTGCAAGAACCCCCGACCTTTTCTGCTGCCAAAAAAGCGCAAGCGCCTTGTTCAGATTTACTAGAAAACGTTTTTGGTCTTCGGTGGAGGAGTTGAATCAATCTCAAGCCGATGGCCCTAGGAGCAAGAAAGATTTGAAATACTTTCCTTTCTCATCGAAAAAAGCGAGGTACCCATGTAGGTACACTCGCTTTTTTATTCTTCATCAAATTCTTCGAGCGTTGGTTGTTCCGCTGGCACAGGGCCTTGTCTTGATTCTTTTAGTTCAAAATATGTGTCAAGGAGCCCTTCTCCAATTCGTCGAGCAATGGCAGCATCTCTTCCTTGATTAATTTTCGCATAGGGCACAATAATCGCAAAGGCGACCTCAGGGTTATCATATGGAGCATAACCGACAAGGGCTTGGTTATTACCATTTTGCAGACGGCGGTTAGCTCCTTCCCCTACTGCGACACGAATTTGCGCTGTTCCCGTTTTTACTGCCGGTTGATAGGATTTATTAGAGAAAAAGCTAGCAGCCGTACCACGAGAACCTATTGCCACTTGACGAAACCCTTGTTGCACTCTTGATATCTCTTCCTGGCTCATATCGACTCGGTTTAAAACTTGTGGTTCAATTTTTTGAATTACGGCACCCGGTTTTTCCTTATCCGCACTCGGCTCGCGAATTTCAGTAACAAGGCGCGGCTTCATTCGATACCCGTCATTTGCTATCGTTGAAATATATTGCGCTAATTGAAGAGGGGTATACGTATCAAACTGACCAATAAATAAGTCGAGAAGATTCCCTCCAGCTTGATATCCACCATTTACACCTGTGTATTCAGATGGCAAGTCAATTCCCGTCTCAACTCCGAGACCAAACTGACTAAAATAATAGCGGGCTTGATCATAGGCACGATCAATTGACTCTCGGTTCCAGCAACATCCTGTTGCATAATTATAGCCGGCCATACGCATAGCAATTTCAAACATGTAGACGTTTGAAGAACGTTCCAACGCAGTTAAATCATTAATACGGCCCATTGACCCACCATACGACTGTTTCACTTCTGCTCCCAAACGAATCGGTTGATCAAGGAATACAGTACCAGGGGAAGCAACCCCTGTTTCAAAGCCTGTCAACACCGAGGCTCCCTTAACCGAAGATCCCATTTCAAAGGCTTTTGTAACATTGCCAATTTGATCATTTGCATTCCCATTTAAATAACCAGCCATGGCGATAATGTCACCTGTTCGTGGGTCCATCATCACCGCATAAGCGGAGCGATCGTTAATAAAGGCATTTGGTGAGGCTTCAACTTCTCTTCTTACAATTTCTTCAAGCTTTTGTTGCATCTCCATGTCAACTGAAAGGACGAGGTCATTCCCACGTGAGCCTTGTTGCTCATTAATCGTACGGTCAACGGTACGACCCCCAGCTGACGTACTGACACTTTCTACAACGGCTTTTTGTCCTCTAAGGACATCTTCATACTGAAGCTCTAAAAAGCTTGTACCCACTGTATCAGAACGGTCATAGCCCCTTGATAAATAATAATTCAGTTTCTCTCTTGGTATCGATCCGCTATTGCCGAATAAGCTACGTAATGAATCACCATACACATATTGGCGACGGGAATCACGCAAAATGTCGATTCCTGGTAGCTGATCAAGAATTTCACTTACAGCATGAGCTTCTTCATTTGTAATTCCTCGTTTGATTCGCTGTGGCGTCATAGCGTAGCCTCGGTTCATCTCACGAAAGATGGCAAGCACCTGCAAATCCCTCTCTGTGAGCTCAGCCAGGTGCTCTTCTGTGATTCGCTCAAGCTCTAGCTCATATTCTTCTTGTGGACCATCAAGCTCACTTCTTTCTTCACGGGAAACAAGCTCAAATTTTTCCTCTTGTGTAGCATTTAAAAGCCAATAGTCTTTTTTATCTCGCTCTGTAATTGAATCCGTATCTACATCGATCAAGTCGACAAGTTTATTTGCCACTTCAAGCATTTCTGTCGTATTTCGACTTTGAGACTGACTTGTATATGTAAGAGACAGCTCTAGCTCATTATCAACGACAATGTTTCCATAACGATCATACATCAGCCCTCTAGGTGCATCAATTCTCGCCGTGGCATTACTCGTTCGTTCTAGCTTTTGTAAGTTTTCTTCACCTTGAACAATTTGAACATAGCCCAGCCTTAAAATAAGGGCGGAAAACAAAATGAAGACAGCAAAAAACAAGATATTCAAACGGACTGGAACATGGTGTTTTTTCTTTCTTTGCGATTTCCCCATATGCTTCGTCCTTTCCTCTCAACATAACAATAGGCACCACATCAATCATTGGTGCCTTACGTAAATAGTAAACCCGCGTATGCCGTTGCTTAAAATGTTTCATGAACCTACTCTCGTAGGTGGGTGCCCGCAGACGTCCTTTCAACGTCCATCAATATGGCATGTTGGCAGGATGTCGATGTAAGGCTCCCTTTTAATGTGCAAGGTTCGAAACATAATAAAAGCTCACAAACACGGCAGGCCTCTTTTCAATTTTTATCTTGTAGAGAAATTATAGCACAATGGTTTTAAGATCGAAAGAGGGACACACATTTTATCTTTCAGTTAATTTTTTACACTGGTGTTTTCGGTGCCCCGTTCCCTTATCCGATCTTTTGAAAATTGAATCTTTCGTACAAAGAAATAAATGACAGTATGCCCTGCCCCCAGAATAAGAAATAGTAGAGGAATCCCCTTTTTCTCAGGTAAAAAAGAAATAGTCACTAAAAATGCACAGATTGAAACAATTCTACCACTATTAAGAAATAATTCACGAACGACAATGTATTCGATCCTCATTTCTTTCGCTCTCCATGCTTTTCCAATCACATCGTAAGTTAATGAAACATATGGGACAAGCAAGGTTGGGTAAGCCAACGAAATAATCATTCCATAAAGGATAAGCCGCGGAAAAGAAAGCTCAAAAATGATGAGAAATATCGCTAAATAGAGGGTAATCCCACCGATCAGAATCGCTTTTTTTCGATACGCTGGTTTTATAAGACGTGTCGCTAAATAGTAAGCAATAAAAGAAACCGCTGATGATACTAGCCCGTACGTTCCAATTGCCAATTCGTTGTTTGTTGTAAGATACACCCATACGACAATAACAAAGACGAATGTTCCTTCTCGTAACCCTTGAAAAAAATGCGCATAAAGAACATACCGCCAGTTTTTATTGGTGCGCCGTTCTGCCAATATTTCTCGAAAATAAACGCTACCTTCAGCAGACCGACGTTTAATCATAAAACTGATCCCGACCGCAAGAATAAATAATCCTAAGGAGATGGAGAAAATCACAGAATAGCCTGTTAGCTTTTCCATACGCGTAATGAGAAACCCTGATAAAATCGGACCGATCATTCCCGCAAAAGAAGAGATAAGACCTAGGAAACCATTGAAAAAATCACGTGTCTCAGGTTCTGTTATTTCAAACGTAAGAACATTGAACGCAAGCCAATAAAAGCCAAACCCTACCCCAATTAAGGCACCTAATAATAGTAAATATCCATTTGCTTTTTCTCCTAAAAAGAGAACCGTAAAGAAAAAAGCAGACAAAAAAATGACTCCTAATCGGAGAACGATGACACGGTCCATTTTTTTTGCCCAACGCCCTGCTAATATAAATGTGATTGGTTGCATGACGACTGAAGCTAAATTGTAGAGAGCGAGATCTGTAAACTCCCCGGATTGCTTCCATAAAAAAACGTTCACAAATGTGTTTGATAGAGCAATGCTCAGGGCATAGAGTCCTCCGATGACGAGCAGCAAGGTGAGATCCCTTGAGATGTCAATGTTTCCGATAACCTTTTTTACGATTTGATTCACACCGACTCCACCACCTTCACACCTCTAGTGTGCGTAGCTTCTTTGCGCTTATGCACATGGAATCGGTTCGTTGAATTTCTCATAAAAAAGGGGCACTCTGTGCTACATCTCCAATAAAAAGAAGACAACCAATGAATGACTGCCTTCTATGTACCTAACTATTTCGCTTCGTTATAACGCTTTGTAACTTCATCCCAATTTACAACGTTCCAGAACGCATTGATGTAATCAGGACGACGGTTTTGATAATTTAGATAGTATGCATGTTCCCAAACATCCAACCCAAGAATTGGCGTTTTTCCTTCCATTAATGGAGTATCTTGGTTTGGTGTGCTTGTGATTGCAAGCTTTCCACCGTCAACAATCAGCCAAGCCCAACCAGAACCGAAACGATTTGCTGCTGCATCAGCAAATTGTTCTTTAAATGCGTCAAAGCTACCGAAAGCATCATTGATTGCATCAGCTAGCTCACCAGTTGGTGCCCCGCCACCATTCGGGCTAAGAATTTGCCAGAAAAGAGTGTGGTTAGCATGTCCACCACCGTTGTTACGTACTGCACCGCGAATGTTTTCAGGCACAGCGTCAAGGTTGCTTACTAACTCTTCAATGCTTTTTCCTGCAAGATCATCATGACCTTCTAATGCCGCGTTAAGCTTTGTCACATATGTGTTGTGATGCTTCCCGTGGTGAATGTTCATTGTCTGCTCATCAATGTGAGGTTCAAGTGCGTTTGCTGCGTAAGGTAATTGTGGTAATTCGTATGCCATTTTAAAACTCCTCCTTATAATGAATGAACTATCAAATTAACATTTGAGGATCAGCTCCCCAAAAGAGTAAAACAATTTAAACAACAGAAATGTTTACTAAGTTGTCATTTATAACCTTAGCAAATTTTTTAATTACTTTCAATGAAAACGCTCATAAACGATTCCCCAAATTCATATTTATTACGTTACCCTTAGATCTAAAAGATAAACACGCCTATCTTTATTATTTTTATATTGTTTTTCGTTGTCAATCGTTGAATGAAAGCTTATTCTTTTCAGCAAAATTCCCTTTTTTATTCTAAAACAGGAGCATACGGAGCTTCGCTTCATAACCTTTCTTTGATCTAAACACTCAACAGGATTGTCAGGCTTATTCATTGAATTGGCGTTATTTTATACTCCATTGTCATTTTTTGAGAACTCATCCCCATTTGATAATAAAAACCTTGCGCTTTCACATTCCATGCATATACATCCAATTCTAAAGCATCTACGTGATGTCGTTTCGCAAAATCACTGATTTTCTCAAAAAATAATTTCCCATAACCTGCTCCTCTTATTTTTTCATCGACACATAAATCTGTCACATACAGGGTACGTCTTGAAATAAAGCCATACATTTTTGGAATATCAATAAATCGGACAATGGCATAAGCGACAATTTTTTGCTTTTCGTTAACAAGCAACAAAACTTTGGTTAAATGATCGCTAATCAATGACCAAAATAACGAGCGATCAAGGGTGGGTAATTCAAACACAAACAGATCAGGCCTTGCTTCTACATGGGCACGGTGAACTTGCTGGTGCAAACGATGAACAGCCTCATAGTCTCCATGCACGGCTTCGCGTATTAACAAGAGCATCCTCTCCTTTTCTTCTCATTACTTATTTTATTCTATGTGCCTACCTATCGTGACAAATAAACAAAAAAGACCCCTATCGACTGTTCGATAGAGGCACGCATTTTAACATATGTAGATGGCGGAGGAGGAGGGATTCGAACCCCCGCGCGGTTTAACCCGCCTGTCGGTTTTCAAGACCGATCCCTTCAGCCGGACTTGGGTACTCCTCCAGATGTGATAAGAAAAACTTGGTGGACCCTGTAGGACTCGAACCTACGACCGATCGGTTATGAGCCGACTGCTCTGACCAACTGAGCTAAGGGTCCTAAAAGGGGCGGCTGATGGGAATCGAACCCACGAATGCCGGAACCACAATCCGGTGCGTTAACCACTTCGCCACAACCGCCAAAAAAATTTTAGTATGTAGAAAGGATAGCGGCGGAGGGGATCGAACCCACGACCTCACGGGTATGAACCGTACGCTCTAGCCAGCTGAGCTACGCCGCCATAAAAATGGCTCCACAGGTAGGACTCGAACCTACGACCGATCGGTTAACAGCCGATTGCTCTACCACTGAGCTACTGTGGAACATTAAAGACAAGAATTATAGTATCATTATTAGCACGGATCGTCAACGCTTTTTCAAAACATTTTATTCCTTATTGGATGTCTGAATCAAGAAGAATATACCATACCCTTTCCATTGAGACAAGTAGTGATAAGAATACCTATTCCACCTTTTTTATTAAAAAAGGTGGCTGGGACATAACGAACGTGTATGATTGAAAATGCGAACAATGCACAACCTTAGCGGAGGAAATAGACGTAGACTCCTGCGGGATCAAAGGCAAGGTGAGACCCCACAGTGCAAAAAGCACGAGGAGGCTCACCAGCCGCCCGCGGAAAGCGAAGTATATGTCCGAAGCGATTGCTATGCAGCAACGATCATGACGTTCGGATTTCTTATCAATAAAAACTCTTTTGTCCCAGCCCCTTCTCCATTAACGATCTTCACCAATAACAGCTTCTGCAATGTTCACAGAATGGTCGCCAATTCGTTCTAAGTTACTGACAATGTCTACAAAGACAATTCCAGCTGCACCAGAGCATTTTCCTTCGTTAACCCGAAGAATATGCTGTTTCCGTAATTTGCGTTCCATTTGGTCAATCTGTTCTTCTTTTTCTAGAACAGATTGAGCAGCTTCATGGTCACCCTTTTCTAGAGACATGATCGCTTCTTTTAGTGTAGAAATCGTAAGCTCGAACATTTCACGCAAATCAGCAAGAGCTGTATCTGAAAGCTTCACCTTGTTAGCATTTTGATAATCTTTCAGTTCAACGACATTTTCAATGTGATCACCGATTCGTTCAATATCGCGGACCGTATCCATAAGCATTGAGTGCATTTTTGAATCTTGCTCTGACAAAGAACGTGATGAAATTTGGATTAAGTAATCGGTAATTTTTCGATCTAGGTTATTAATGGCTTCTTCATATTGAATCGCCATATCAGCATGCTTTTTATTGCTGTTTTCCAAATAATTACTCACTTCGAGCAGTGCTTTTTCAGAGAAATCAGCCATACGAAGTACCTCTTGCTTCGCTTGTCCTAAGGCAATTGCTGGTGAACTGCCGACAAATCGAGGGTCAAGATGCTTTGTTTTATATTCAACAATCACGTCATCCCCTGGTACAAGCTTTGTGACAATCCATGCTAATGCCGCAATAAATGGCAGTTGGATCAACGTATTCGAAACGTTATAAATCCCATGAGCAAACGCAATCGTCATCGGTCGGTTTAATGATAACTCTGCCTCCAAAAATGCAATCAGGTTTGTAAATGGCACCAATACAATAAGAACTATGATGGCCCCGATAATATTAAAAACAACGTGGGTAAGTGCCGCACGCTTTGCTGTGATTGAAGCACCAATTGCAGCCAATACTGCCGTAACCGTTGTTCCAATATTATCACCGAGTAAAACAGGTAATGCTGCCCAAAGGTCAATAGCTCCTTGGTCATATAATTGCTGGAGTAGTGCAATCGAGGCTGTTGAGCTTTGAACTGCGACGGTAAAAATCGTTCCTATTAAAACTCCAAGAAGCGGATTATCACTAAGCGTAATCGTCAGTTCTCTAAATACTTCAAGGTCACGTAATGGCCTAAGACCATCTCCCATAAGAGACAAGCCATAAAATAGAGCTCCAAATCCAAATATAACTTGACCAAGGTTATTCACTTTCTTTTGTTTAAAGAAGAAAATCAAAAACGCACCTAATGCAATGGTTGGCAGCGCATATGCCGTTATATTAAATCCAATAATAAAAGCGGTCGTCGTTGTACCGATATTCGCGCCCATAATGACACCAATCGCTTGTTTTAACGTCATAAAACCAGCATTTACAAGCCCAATTGTTAGGACGGTTGTTCCAGAGCTTGATTGAATTAACACCGTTACAACGATCCCAGCGATAACTCCCATCACCGGATTTGTTGTAAACTTATCCAACAAATCTCTCAAACGGTCTCCTGCAGCTTTTTGAAGTCCATCCCCCATGAACTTAATACCAAAAAGAAAAATCCCAAGACCGCCTAAAAATGTAAACAAAAGCGATTGTAAATCCAAAATTCTCTCATCCCTTTACATAAAAATTGTTTATCCTTCCCCATTTCGACAAACTCTTACAAGCGTACTTGTTCATTATTGAGTGAATATTGATCTTTTGTAAAGAATTTATTAAGATTTTAAAGAAATTTTTAAAAATGACACAATTCATTTTATAATTTCTTCTTTGTTTACTGTAATAAGAGTATTTTATTAACTTAAGTTTACAAATCCTTCACAATCATTCTTGCTTCCAGCTTGCTCATTATTAAAAAATTGTTAACTCGCACAAATTGGTGATCCTTGTTATTTTCCCTTGTCTATTGTACTCGCCTTTCGATAAAATGTTAAACGGAACATTGAAAGGAGACAAGCAATGAATGTCTTTCAGCTGTTTTTAAAAAGTTTGTATTCACCTAAAATCATTGCCTACGGACGTTTGCAACGTATAACGAAAGCAATTACCCATGTATTGCTCACAATTTTGATAGCAACCCTACCTTCTGGGATTGCTTTTGTCTCCACGCTACATGCAGGGGTCTCACAATTACAATCTGCTCTGATTGCAGACATCCCTACCTTTCAGATCGAAAACGGGCAGCTTTCAGTACCCATTGAAACGGCTCCTTATATCAATGACCAAATCATCGATGGCGTCTTTATCCTTGATGGTACAGGCACGATCCAAAATGACGACCTTGCTAGCTACGGAAGCGGTGTTGCACTCCTCGAACGAGAGGCTGTAATATTCAATCACGGGGAATCACAAACGATCTCCTATGGACTTGTCCTCTCTCAAGAAATATCAAACGATACGCTCCTTGAGGTTATCGAACAGTTTATGGGGATTTTCCCTCTTTTAGCAGGTTTAGCGATACTAATCATGTATATCGGATTAGCAGGGGCCTCATATCTAGGAATTAGCCTTTTGGCTATGATTGGTTTGATGTTGAAAAAAAGGGCTACCCGTTTGTCTTACGGTCAATTATGGGCAATGGCTGCATTTTCGATAACATTACCTGCTATATCGTTTGCCATTATTGATCCATTTTTTATTTCTGTGCCCTTCTTTTTTCTTATTCTTGGTTCAATTTTAATGCTTTTTCTTGCCATTCGCAGTATTCCAAAACCAAAAACACAAACAAAGGGACACAAGTAGTCAAATCTTGTGTCCCTTTGCCTGATTATGCTTGGTTTTCCTTATCATCTGAAACTTTTTTAATGAGAATTCGTGTACCATCCACGGAAACAACCTCAATTTCCTCGTTCGCTTCTAACCATTGACTCCCGCTTGTAGCACTGTACTGGTTGCCATCAATTTCAATATTTCCTGTCGGACGGAACGGAGTCAAGGTGCGACCTCTTTTTCCCTTTAAGGAATGGTAGCTTTCATTTATCGAATTATAGCCTAAATCACCTGTAAGCCGATCTTTTAACGTCATTTTTGACCACATGTTTCGTGAAGGAAACACTTTTAAAAACAAGCTTGCACCAAATCCACCAAGTAAGAAGCCCATTGCCGCAAGCACTCCATAGATGACACTTGGAGCAGGAATAGCTAGCCCCACGATCATAAGAACGACACCAAGCAATGCAATGGTTCCATCCGTGATCACTTTACCATCAATAATAATTAGCAATAATCCTACAACATACAGGATAACAACCCAGAAACCTAAATTGCTATCTCCAGCAAGATGAAATGAAAAATACATGCTCATAATGGCTACACCAAGTAATCCAAACAATCCTTTTGCTCGTACAAGTAATTCTCCGAATAAAAAGAGCGTTCCTAATAAAATAACAACAAAGCCGATACTCGCAACATTTAACCATTCCATCACCATGACCCCCTTCCATATACCATACGAATCACAAAATAAAAGGTTTCATTAGAAAAGCTTGGGCTGCGCCAGAAACCTCATAAAAAGTATACACTATATGGTCTTGCTCGATCTCTAATCAGAGACGGATCTTCGGCGGAGCCCTTAGCTTTTCTTACTTCCCAAGCTCCTTCCTCTTTCACCCTTAATAAAGTTCGTTCAGGAAAAACAATCCGTTGTTTTTCCTCCCCTCTTTATGACAGGGAGGATGAGCGCTAGTTTTGACTTTGCATCTGTTTTATTTAAAAAGCTTGGGCTGCGCCAGAAACCTCATAAAAAGTATACACTATATGGTCTTGCTCGGTCTCTAATCAGAGACGGATCTTCGGCAGAATACCCCACTTTAATTGAAAAGTCCCCGAATGGAATCAATAATCTGATTAATGAGGTCTAAAAAGCTCTGGATAAAAGACTGAGTATCTTCACGATTTAAAAACTCATCCAGATTATCTCTTACTTGTGATATTTGATCTTGCACTTGATTCCAGTCAATATTTAAATTCTGCATTCGCATAAAAAGAGAGACAAGTCCATTTAGTTCTTCATCTGTTAAGGTGATTCCGAGCCGTTCTGCCACACGGCGAATTAAATCTCGAAGGTCCTCCTCCGTTTCAACCGGGTTGTTGGCAATCTCTTCTTTGATCTCGTTCATCAGCTCAGTTGCCTGCTCAACACCGATTTTATCAGCTAGTTCACCTGTACGAACCAATTCTTCGTTCGCCACCTGCTTCTGCTCTTCTGGAATCTCAATATTAGCTGCGATTTCATATGCTTTAATAATTCCTGTCAATCCTGCTGTACCTGAAACGTTAAAAGGAGCCGTTACATAAACATCTGCATCCTCCACGCCTGCCGTGATCATGGCATTTGCATACATACCTTCAGATACCCACGTAATATGATTCGTTTCTACATTTATCCCACTACCTGGTTCTGTTAACGTGATTTTCGAAGAGGAAAGGGCATTAGAACCTATTTGACTCCTTGAAATATAGTTACCTAAATATTGATGTTCTTCTTCATTGGTGACATAAATGACTTCCACATTTTCTGGAACATCCATTTCATTTAAGATTTGTTGTTTTTGTTGTTCTGAAAGATCTTCACCTAATGTGACAATAACATCTCCCGGCGCTGCATCAGCTAACACCAATGCTGGCAATAATAACGTAAGTACAAAAAGAAGCATTACACTCTTCTTTATCCGTGCTCTCATCTTCTTAACCTCTCCTTCTTTCATCATTACGTGATTCATTTCGCTTGTTGAACGAATGTTTTACTTAATAAGAAACATATTTTCTCAAAAAAAGAAAAGGGACTTTTTTCCTGATGGCAAACGATTTACAGCATTTTCGCTTCCTCACATTTAAAAAAAGGGATGCGCGCCCACAGAATCATCATCACAACCGTAGAGACACCTACTGTAAAAAAAGCGAAAAACATTGATTGTAATTTATCTTCCATCCACACACCGAAAGCGACAGGCCCGAGCGCCACCCCCAAAAACCGCACCATTGCATAAATAGACATAACAATACTACGTTCATTTGATCGTGATGAAGCGGCAAGGGCACCACTTGCTGCTGGTAAAAATACACCTAAACCGACAGCTAAAACCATCAATAAGCAAAAAAACGCTACGATATCATTCGTTGCGGGAAGCAGCGCCGCAGAAAAAAACATGCCAAATCCCCCAAATAGCATCCTTTTTTGAAAGGATGAAATGGCTGGTTTTACTGTCCTGCTTGTCCAAAAAGAAGCAACCATTAAGGCAGCAAGAGGAAGTGCAATCATCCCACCTTTTAAAACCGTTGAGAACGGAAAGACTGATTCAATTGTATAGGACAAATAAAATAAAAAACCGAACAGTAAAAACATGCCTACGCCTCCCATCATATAGATTGGAAGTAACCATGTCCAGTTATATCTAAATGTTATAACCCCATCAAGTACATAGCTCCGCCAATCAAAAGCTGCCTTCTCTCTTTTCTGTTCCTTGACAAAAAACAAAATACCAGCCAAAGAAAATAACGTTACAGCAAAATAGATCACAAAACCAAAATGCCATGAAGCCATCGCAAGAATTCCTCCAATTATTGGACTGATCACTTTACCAAGCCCGTTAAAAACCTCTAACATACCAAGAGCTTCGTTGCGCTTTTGCCCTATGAACAATTCAGAGGCGAGAATCATCGCAACTGGCGTGATCCCCCCTGCCCCAATGCCTTGAAGAATTCGACCAACAATAATCATTGGAAACTGCCATTGTAAAGGCAGACTTATTGCAGCAATTGTAGCAAAAAAACTTCCTACTAGGATAAGAAGGAGAGCTATCATTCCTATCTTTTTTCTTCCAAAACGTTCAGACAGTGCACCGCTTAGAGGAATGAATAAGGCAGCTGGAATCGAAAAAGCCGATAGAATGAAGCCTGTTTCAACTGTCGTTAACAAAAGCTCTCTTTGCATGTCCGGCAGAATGGGAATAAACATTGAATTACCAAGCACCATAATAAAAGGGGCCAAACCGAGAGCAACCATGAGAACACGGGCATCCGTATGTCTCTTCATTCTTATTCACATCCTTTTCACGTAATGTGCTTTTTTATCTAGGCAACATTGATTTGAAATTAAAGTGTTATTTTTTGTCATATCTTTTTCTCAACCGCATATACTTTTAGAGATTAATAATCCAGCATGTAAGGAGGACAAGCTCTGATGAAACAACTCGGCTTCCTCGTCCTTTTTGTCATCGTAGTATATAGTGCTTATTATGACCTTACCATTGGAACTTTACCCAGTTATGAGCAACTTCGAGCGGCCGCCGCAGTGGGTCCTTCTACAGAAAATAGTGAGCTTGGTATTGTTTATCAGGAGGTCGTGGTTGAGCCAGGCTTTACAGTTCTTTCCATTGTTGAACATTTACATGATGGTCCAATTCCTGCCACGATCCAAGAAATTTCCTATGATTTTAAACGTCTTAATAATCAATTAGAGCCCGAAGAAATTCAAGCGGGACAGACGTATCGCTTTCCTTTATATTCACACCCGTGACTTTGTCCTTGCCAAAAGAAAGGTGACATTGATAAAATAAAGTCGTATTTGTAGTGACTACACGTGTCCAAGATGGTCCGTGATATAAAGGAGCGATTGGTCAATGACCGAACTTACACATCGTACAAAGACACGACCAGTTAAGGTTGGAAATTTGACGATTGGTGGAAACAATGAAGTGGTTGTACAAAGTATGACGACCACCAAAACCCATGATGTTGAAGCAACTGTAGCTGAGATTAAACGATTGGAAGAAGCGGGCTGTCAAGTTGTCCGAGTTGCATGCCCTGACATGCGTGCAGCAGAAGCGATTGCAGACATAAAGGCTCGAATCAACATTCCTCTCGTCGTTGATATTCATTTTGACTATAAATTGGCGTTAAAAGCCATTGAAGGCGGCGCCGACAAAATTCGAATTAACCCAGGAAACATCGGAAAACGACATAAGGTTGAGGCCGTTGTAAAAGCAGCAAAAGAAAAAGGGATTCCGATTCGAATTGGTGTGAATGCTGGATCTTTGGAAAAACGTATTCTTGAAAAATATGGGTATCCTACGGCGGATGGGATGGTTGAAAGTGCCCTACATCACATCAAAATCTTAGAGGATCTTGATTTTCATGACATTATCGTCTCAATGAAAGCTTCCGATGTTAACCTAGCCATTGAAGCTTATGAGAAAGCAGCAAGAGCTTTTGATTATCCATTGCATCTTGGAATTACTGAATCTGGAACGTTATTTGCTGGAACCATTAAAAGTGCTGCAGGGCTTGGTGCCATTCTTAACATGGGAATCGGTAACACCGTTCGAATTTCTTTAAGTGCTGATCCAGTTGAAGAAGTAAAGGTTGCTCGTGAACTGCTTAAATCATTTGGTCTTGCAGCAAATGCTGCCACATTGATTTCATGTCCAACTTGTGGTCGGATTGAAATTGATTTGATTAGCATTGCAAATGAAATTGAAGACTACATTTCAACGATTAAAGCCCCGATTAAAGTCGCTGTTCTTGGCTGTGCCGTTAACGGACCGGGTGAAGCTCGCGAGGCTGATATTGGCATTGCTGGCGCCCGAGGTGAAGGGTTGCTATTCCGCAAAGGTGAAATTGTTCGTAAGGTTCCAGAAGAAACGATGGTCGAAGAATTAAAGCGTGAAGTTGATAAAATTGCAGAGGAATATTTTGCAAAACAGCGTGAGTTAGAAAAAGCATAAGCCGAAATCGGCTTATGCTTTTATTTTCCTTCCATGTGTCCCCCACACATAGCCGGCTAAAAGAACGGTGAGAAAAAGACGGTCATTATAATCGAAAGGGCACCAATTCCTATTGCCCAGTTTCCCAAAGCTTTTGCGCCATATCGACGTGCCACGAATCCAACAACAATGCCTGCCGCTCCAAGCAATACTGGCAAGAAAAACAACGAAAGAATGGAAAGAACAATTGCAAAAGTTCCCACTC
Organism: Halalkalibacterium ligniniphilum; assembly: GCF_000334155.1. Classification (GTDB taxonomy): domain Bacteria; phylum Bacillota; class Bacilli; order Bacillales; family Bacillaceae_D; genus Halalkalibacterium; species Halalkalibacterium ligniniphilum. The sequence goes on from NZ_ANNK01000111.1 coordinate 38,916, forward strand.
CTCGTCCTGCCGTAACGTCATCTTCATTCATAAGCGCTGTTTCTCTAGCTTCAGCCTCTTCACTTTTCACTCGCTCTTCATTCACTGGACGATCTCCTGCCATATTACCTACTGCTGCATATTCAGCGGCAGTTTCTTCGTCAACTCTTGCTTCAAAGGAAGGTCGATCCTCCTCTGAATGCTCTGTTTGCTCTTCATTTGCAGCATCTTTTTCTTGATCCACTAGCGTTAAAGAACGGTCATTTTCATCAACTAAGCGAATGGGCTCTTGATTTTCTTTGTTTTCTTGATTGTTATTTGCCATAATACTCCCTCACTTTCTTTGTTTAGGGGAACATTTATAGTATGACGCTTAAATTTAGGATTATAGGTGACAATCTTTGCAAAGGCAGGAAACATCCTAGACCTTATGACAGCAGTCGTGTATTGTATAATATATGTAGTCGTGATAAGGAGTGAAAAGAGATGGCACCAAAGAAACGTTTTGGATTAGATATTGATGGTACAGTCACTCACCCTGGGACATTTATTCCGTACTTAAATCACCATTTCCAAAAGGAACTTACGTTAGATGATATTAAAGAATATGATTTAACCGGGCTTTTAGAGATTACGACTGAAGATTTTTGGAAATGGATGGAAGTGCACGAAGGGACCATCTATCAAGAGGCGGAGCTCGCTGAACATGCTGATAAGGTACTTCATGAATGGCAAAAAGAACATGAACTTATTTATATTACAGCTCGAGGCCAGCATTTAGCAGATATTACAAAAAATTGGTTTTTGCATCATACACTTCCATTTGACCACATTGAACTTGTTGGAAAACATGATAAACTCGAAGCCGTTCGGTCGCTAAATATTGATATTTTCTTTGAAGATAAGCATGATAACGCTGTCGCTATCGCTGAGGAATTTAACATCCCCGTTATCTTAATGGATACACCATACAACCGTCTTCCTGCCCCTAACAACGTCATCCGCGTCACCTCTTGGCTAGAAGCAAGATCATGGGTAGATACATGGCTAAAGCAGCATAGCTATCAATAAGAATGAGATATAGCTCCTAAGACAAGAGCAAGCTCCTTGTTCAGCTGCATCAAGTGTAAAAGACCGGTTCAAACTAGACCGGTCTTTTATCGTCTTTTATCAAGCTTAAACCACTCTGTCCTTCCATACATGGAACACCTAGCAGCTTAGGACTTTGGGCGAAACGTGTAACAGCATGTTTCAGCAATACTGTTTGCACGATCTTTCTCTAGTGCAGTAGCATAAGGTTCACTACCTGCTTCCATCTTAAAATCACGCTTCGAGTGTGCATCAATTTCAACTAGGATTGCCTCTGCGTTACAATTGTTTCCTTCTGCCCAGTACGTACAATTCGCAACGTTACACTTTACTACTGGATTTTCCATAAGTGTTATCCCCCCTTGCTTTTAGCCTTCCAGAAAAAACACTAATTACTCATGGAAAATCCGAGAAAAAACTGCTTTTTCAAGATAGCTGAAATGGTACTCATCTTAAGGATTTTTCTTCTGTCTCATCTCTTTGTTCTTTGCGTTTCAAAAATACTTTACCTCATTCTAATGTATTAGTTATCAAAAGAAAGAAAATTCAAAACAAACTTATCTTTATGGTATAATTGTTATTTTCAAAAAAATAACTGCCCTCCATCACATAATGTGACGTATAGACAGTTTATTTTTTCATTAAGATTAGTATCCGTAGCCTACTGGGCCAGGTCCATAGCCATAACCCCCATACCAGCTAGCACCAATAATAATAATTAAAATAAAAAGAACCACTAGTAGGGCGAACCCTCCACCTCTGTAACCATAGCCTGCTCCTGCAACCGGTCCTGCCTCAGCCCCCATGTCGAACAGCTCCTTTCTCATTTTGGAATGGACTTCAATGATAGGCTATGTTTCTCCAATCACTTTTGAGTGGGCATAATGATAAGATTTAATTTTTTTTTAATAATATGCCAAATGAATAAGCTTTTTAATCATTTGCTTTCCAATCATCCACTCTCACAACTTTCCCCTGCCCCTGGTTGCTGCTGCTAGCGAGATTAAGAAGAATGGGCGCAACTTCTTTCGGATCATCACCTTGTGATTGCATCTTCGTTTTCATCACACCGGGATTAAATACAGCTGCTGAAATCCCATTTGAGTATTCTTCTTCTTCTACTGAGAAAGTTAAGGTTTCAAGCGCTGCTTTACTTGCACTGTATGCCCCAAAGCCTGATGCTCCTAATCTGGCAAGTCCCGTTGTCAAAGAAATGATTCGACCTTTTTTCTGCTTACGCATAATTGGAAGGCACTCTCTTATCATGAGAAACACACTTGTGACATTGTTGTCGAACTGTGTTTGCCACGATTCTAAAGTGGAATCTGCGATTTGATAATTTTCAAAAACGGCAGCATTGTTAATAAGCACATCAATGGCACCAAAACGCTCGAACGTTTCAGCGACAAATTTTTTCACAGCTTTCTCATTGGATACATCTGCTTCAACAGCAAGTACTTGTTTAGAATAACGGCTTAGCTCGTCTGCTACTTTTTTGATTTCATATGCATTTCTAGAACAAATGGCAACTGCAGCACCAGACCTTGCAGCTTCAATCGCCGTTTCTCTTCCTAACCCTTTGCTTGCACCTGTAATGATGATAACTTTGTTTTCTAATGACATCATTACCATCTCCCTTCAACTTCTATCCCTCAACTTTTTCATATCATGACTTAGTGTAATAACCTCAACATTAATTGTCAATAAATTTAGAAAATTAAAGATTATTTTAGGTGTTTTAATTCGCTCCTTGAAAGGTATATAGTAACTACACTTGAAAGAAGGAAGGTGATTCAACTGCTAAAAAAGACCTTGTTGTTTATGTCTGCGATTGCACTTTCACTTAGCTTAGTTGCTTGTGGCGATAATTTAGAGCCTTTGGATGATGAAGAAGTTGAACCGATTGGTGCACCCGGTGAAGAGACTGGGACAATTAACTAACGTGTATGTTTGAAATTGCGAACGATGCACAACCTTCGCGGAGGAAATAGACGTAGACTCCTGCGGGATCAAAGGCAAGGGTGAGACCCCACAGTGCAAAAAGCATGAGGAGGCTCACCAGCCGCCCGCGGAAAGCGAAGGATATTTCCGAAGCGAAGGCTATGCATATCATTACGTTCGGATGTCTCATCTATAAAAACTCTTTTGTCCCAGCCCCTTTTCGCCTCCAACAAAAACGTACGTTCGTATCCTGACTAGAGGAAAAACGACTCTTCTAAAAGTCATTAAACACAAAAAACGAGTGCTCCCTGTTGTTATTGGGTTACACTCGCGCCTGCTTTACACCCTTCACAATATCCATAAATTTCAAATTTATGACCTGTGACTTCAAAATCAGGGTAAGCCTTGTTTATTCCTTCCATTGGACAATGATGAATATGTTTGGTCTTTCCACAGTCTAAGCAAATAAGATGATGATGATGATGAGAGGTAGCACAAGTAAAGCGATAGCGCTTTTCTCCTTCAAGCTCTGTCACTTCAAGGATGTTCAACTCTGCAAAGAGAGAGAGGTTACGATAAATGGTATCAAAACTCAAACCTGGATAATCATCCTGCATGGACTCAAGGACATCTTTTGCAGACAAGTACCTGCTCTCATCAGAAAAGAGTTGAAGCATTTGTTCTCGCTTTCCTGTATGCTTGTAGCCTTCTTCTTTTAAACGTTCCATCGCTTCTGTTACGTTCACGTCGCTTTCCTCCTCTCACCACAAATTTAAGACTTTTCTTGTCACTTTCTTGTTTTGATCGAATCATAAAGGTTGATCTTTCCCTTATTTTACACAAGGTGACTTCATCCGACAATGCATTTGGCGGTTATACCCCGTTTCCAGTTGTCTTTTTTCGATTTAACATGCTTGATATTTTTTGAACATAAATGGACAATACCAAAATGATAACCGCAAGAATCACAATCGTTCCACCTGGTGCTAAATCCAAATAGTAAGCCGAAATTAAACCACCAATTACAGCGATTTCTCCAAAAGCAACAGCATAAAGAAACATCTGCTTAAACCCTTTCGCAAACCGCATCGCTGCTGCAACAGGCAGCGTCATTAATGAGGAAACGAGCAAAATACCGACAATTCGCATGGAAGCAGCAATCACTAATGCAACCATAACAATAAAGATAAAATGAATCATACGGCGATTTACACCTGAGACAACCGCTTGCTCTTCATCAAAAGAAAGAAAGAAGAGCTCTTTATAAAATAGAATAAGTACAAAAACAACGATGAACGTAATGACAGATATCGTCCACAGGTCAGAGCGGCTCACAGCAATGACACTTCCAAATAAGAAGTTGAACAAATCATTATTAAAGCCATCCGCTAACGATAAAAACAAAACTCCAAGACCAATTCCGCTGGATAGAATGATGGGAATCGCAATTTCCTGATAAAATTTGTACACCTGTCTCAGCTTCTCAACAAAGAGAGAACCTGCAACAGAAAACACAATCCCTAAATAAAGGGGGTTTAACCCTGCAAATAATGCAACATGATTTCCAAGTAATAAGCTTGCAGCAATTCCTGATAAGGTAATATGAGAAAGAGCATCTGCGATGAGTGATAGACGACGGACAACAAGAAAAACACCTAGCATCGGGGCTAAAAAACCTATCATCACCCCTGTAAAAAGGGCATTTTGTAAAAATTCATATCGTAGAAACACGTCAAACATCATTAATGGCCCCCATGGTGGTGATGATTATGTGTCAGCAAATGGACATCATGCCCGTAAAACGCAGACAAATCAGGATTCTCTTCAAACGATTTTGAATCCCCATGAAAATGTAAATGCTTATTGATACAGGCAACGTCTGTGACATTATCGGTCATGGCGCCAATATCATGGGTGACTAATAGTAAAGTAATCTTCCGTTCTCGATTTAAGCGAGTGAGCATTGAGTAAAAATTTTGTACCGATTTTGTATCAACACCGACGGTTGGTTCATCTAAGATTAACAAATCGGGGTCACTAACAAGAGCACGGGCAATAAAGACTCGCTGCTGTTGTCCTCCTGAGAGCTCGCCAATGTTTTGATGAATGTAATCACTCATTCCGACGCTCTTAATGACATCCTTTACCTTTTGTTTATGCTTCCGAGTTAAAAACCGAAAAAGACCGACCTTCCCAAAAAGTCCCATAGATACAACTTCAAAAACAGTTGCTGGGAAACCAGAATTAAAGCTATTTGCTTTTTGTGAAACAAATCCAATTCTATCCCACTCTCGAAAACGTTCCACTTTTTGTCCAAAAAGCTTGATGCTTCCCTGTTGAGGGCGGTGCAAGCCTAGGATGCATTTAATAAGGGTTGACTTTCCAGAACCATTTGGACCGACAAGACCTAGAAATGCTCCTTTTTTTATTGGCAGCGTCACATTTTCCAGCACATTACGCTGTCCGTAACGAAAGGAGACATTTTCAATTTCAACAACAAACTCTTCTACTGTTTCGCTCATAAATATCCTCCAATAACTCGCTTATACTAACAAAACGAGGACACTTGTATAAGAATCATTCCGATTTAAATTCGCTTCTTTCCTAATTATAACGATTATTTTCAGAATGTCTACTTTCGAAGATTCCACGGATAACAAGTTAGGCTGTATAATTAATAAGGTGGATGTTGCATGAAGAGGAGACGATTTTTCGTGAAAAAACAACGACTAGCAATTATTGATATGGGGTCCAACTCCATTCGACTTGTCATTAATTTAATTGAAGACAATGGGAGCTATAAAGAACTTCACAACTTTAAAAAAGTCGCACGCCTTAGTAGTCATTTGAACGAAATAGGTGAACTAAGCCGTCAAGGACAAGAGCTCATTGTTACTACCTTAAAGCAATTTAAACAATTAATGACCTATCACCAAGTAGACAGAGTCATTGGTGTGGCAACGGCAGCGATGCGTAAAGCGAGCAATCGTGATGAAGTCCTTTCCCTTATTAAAAAGGAAACTGGCTTTCAGATTAAGGTTCTTTCTGAATATGAAGAAGCCTATTTTGGATATTTAGCTGTTGTAAATTCAACCTCAATTGAAAACGGCATTACCATTGATATAGGTGGAGGAAGCACAGAAATCACACGGTTTGAAAATCGTAAGCTTCTCCACTACCACAGCTTTCCCTTCGGTGCAATTACATTGCAGCATGAATTTATCGCAGGGGACGATGCAACGACCGACGAACTTAAAAAGCTAAAGCAGTATATCCTTGATTCCTTTCAAACTTTGCCATGGCTAAAAGAAGGAAAACCGGTTCCTGTCATCGGTATCGGTGGAAGTGCACGAAACCTTTCACTCATTCAACAACGAAAGGTAGGTTATCCCCTTGCAGGATTGCATCAATATTCGTTTTCAGTTAATGAGCTCGTAAGCGTGAATGCCCTTCTCCAACAAACAAGCCTTAATGAGCGACAATCGATCGATGGCCTTTCAAAAGACCGAGCAGACCTAATTGTGCCAGCAGCTCAGGTGATCACATCACTCGTTGAATTTACTGGTGCTGACGTCTTTGTCATGAGCAGAAAAGGATTGCGTGACGGGTTGTTCTATAAAGAAATTTTATCCCAGCTTGACATTGATTTATTTCCAAGCGTGGCTGAAGAAAGCTTTTATCAGCTATCTTATCAATATGAGATCCATTCAGACCATGTAAATCAAGTGTCTAAGCTTGCTGCTTCCCTCTTTAAGCAATTAGTTCCTTTTTATCAGTCTGAGTATACTAACAAAGAATCCCTTCGGCTTTTACGGTATAGTGCAAGAGTTGTTTATCTAGGTGAACATATAAACAACGAAGCAAGCAGTCAGCATACGTTTTATTTGTTAACGAACATGACCATTGACGGCCTTAGTCATGATGAACGATTGGCAGTGGCACTTATTTCTTCCTTTAAGTCTAAAGCCCAGCTCTTACAGCTTTCCAGACCTTTTGAGAATCTGTTAACAAAAAAGCAATTGAAGTATTATGAATTTCTAGGGGCTGTCTTAAAGCTTGCCTATTGTTTAGATCGGACAAGACGGAATGTCATAAGTGAGATTGGACAAATTGATAAAAGCGACCAACACCTTACCATACCTCTTTATTACAGAGAAGATGTTCATTTTGAAGAAGCGCAAGCTAACAAGCATGTAAAGCATTTAGAAAAAGCAATGAAACGAGAAATCGTGTTAACCTTTAATGCTGAAAAATCACGGATAACAAAAAATGCTTCTATTGGAGCTAAATCATCAATGTCTAGTAAACATGACGTAAAGGAGGAAAGCTGAAACGATGGAAAAATATACTGAACAAAAAAATGATCGCTACGATTTAAATAACCCAAACTTTTACAACAATCGTGAATTAAGCTGGCTCGCATTTAATCAACGTGTACTTGAAGAAGCAATTGATGAACGGAATCCTTTACTTGAACGATTAAAGTTCCTCGCGATTTTCAGCTCAAATTTAGATGAATTTTTTATGGTGCGTGTTGCCGGACTAAAAGACCAAGTCAAAGCTGGATTTAATCGCCCTGAAAACAAAGCAGGCTTAACACCGAAACAGCAACTAAAGCAAATTGCTGAAAAGACGAAACAACTCGTCCATCTTCAGGACAATGTTTTTAGTGAAACCCTTCTTCCAATTCTTTATCATGAGGGCGTACAGTTTTTGTCTTTCGATGAGTTAAATGACGAACAACGTCAGTATATTGAAAAGCGGTTTGACCATTATATTTTTCCTGTTTTAACACCAATGGCCATTGACGCTTACCGACCGTTCCCGATGTTACTTAATAAAAGCTTGAATTTAGCGATCATCTTAAAAAATCACGACAAGCAACAAACAGAGCAGCTTGCGATTGTCCAAGTACCTGCTGTCCTTACACGTTTTATTCAGCTTCCGAGTCAGAATGACAAAGATCAATTTATCTTATTAGAAAGTGTCATCAGTCATTTCACCCATAAGTTATTTACAGGGTATGAAGTAAAGTCCGTCTCACCTTTTCGGATTACGCGAAACGCAGATCTAACCATCCATGAAGAAGGAGCCAGGGACCTTTTATGGGAAATTGAAAAAGAATTAAAAAAACGAAGATGGGGGGCTGCTGTTCGTCTTGAGATGCAGGAAGGAATGATGGATCCCCATGTCCTTAACCTTCTCCTCAGTGTTTTAGAAATTCATAAGAACGATGTCTATTCGTTTAAAGGCCCTCTTGATTTAACGTTTTTGTTTAAGCTTTATAACAAACTAGCACCTGAGTATGAGCATCTTGCAAACGAGGCGCTTATTCCTCAGACACCGCAAGACTTGATCGGAGAAGATGATATTTTTCAAGCGGTCTTAAAAAAAGACATTTTTCTCCATCATCCCTATGAATCGTTTCAGCCAGTCATTGATCTTATTGCTAATGCAGCAGACGATCCAGATGTGTTGGCAATCAAACAAACCTTATACAGGGTAAGTGGTGATTCGCCAATTATTGAAGCACTTGCTCGCGCAGCTGAAAACGGAAAGCAAGTCACCGTTCTAGTGGAGTTAAAAGCGCGATTCGATGAAGAAAACAATATACAATGGGCGAAAAAGCTTGAAAAAGCAGGGGTCCATGTCATTTACGGAATCACATCTTTAAAAACACATAGTAAAATAACATTGATCGTCCGCCATGCTCAAGACAACATTCAACGGTTTGTACATCTTAGCACGGGAAATTACAATGATACGACTGCAAAGCTTTATACGGATATGGGCTTGATCACATCTGATGAAGAGTTTGGAATTGATGCGACGAATTTCTTTAACTATTTAAGTGGATACAGGGAAAAGCCTACATGGCACCATCTTTCTACTGCCCCTTTAGAAATTCGTGAAACGTTTCTTGAATTAATTGAAAAAGAAATTGAATGTCACCGTGAAACGGGAGAGGGTAGAATTATTGCAAAAATGAACTCGATTACCGATAAACCGATTATCCTTAAGCTCTATGAAGCTTCTCAGGCAGGTGTCAAAATCGATTTAATAATCAGAGGGATTTGTTGTCTCCGTCCTGGCATTCCAGGTGTAAGTGAGAATATAACCGTCCGTAGTATCGTCGATCGTTTTTTAGAGCATAGCCGAATTTTTTATTTTCACCATCGTGGCAAAGAAAAAATCTTTCTTTCGTCTGCCGATTGGATGACGAGAAACATGGAAAAACGAATTGAAATTTTGTTCCCCATTTATAACGAAGAGATCAAAAACCGAATTAAGTTTATTTTAGATGTAACCCTTCAAGACAATATGAAAGCAAGATTGCAGGACGCTGAAGGGCATTACCACTACATTCAGCGTGAAAACTCAGATCAGCCTGTACAAAGTCAGCTAACCTTCTATGAGCTTGCCAGTCAATTCAATGAAGGAGAAGAGGAATAAATGCATGAAATGTAAGAGCCTATCCAATCGCGGTAGGCTCCTTTGTATTACTCGTAACCAAGATAGGACGCCCGATCGTACATTTTTCGCATTTTCCTGCGTATCAACTGCATACCAGCTTTTTGCGTTTCCATTTTCCTCTATATACTGCTCTAACCCATACATTTCTCGATGATAAGCAGTCAAAGTCTGATCCTAATCATCATATTGGTCGTGGAGAAATGCAATATATTCAATCGCTAACTGGATCGAGTAAAGAGGATCAAACAATAGGTCAGCATAGTATGGTAGATCAGCCATATCTGCAACCCAAGGAGCTATGTTTTCCATAAATTGAGCCATCCCGTAAGCTCGCCCATATTTCGTTTCAGGACCTATCGCTTTTAGGTCAAAAGCACTCCCTGTCTCCATATCCTGTTCCACGTTTAATGCTTTCTAAGCCACCATTAATCGATATATTTCACCTAAACAGCTTCCTATTCCTCTTTTTTTAGATTTCAGGCTGCCTTTTATTTTTAATTTTATGAAATAAAAGCAGTTCCTTTTTTTCGCACACAAAAAGCAAGCCTTCTGTTTTGCATTCGGCTCGCTTTTCGTTCTTTTTAACTATGCATGACCTTTGCTCGCAGCCTCTTTGTGATCACTCCTTGTTTTGGAGAGAAGAAAAAGGCTAAGGCAAATAGTGTGGAGGCAACCAATACGATCGACGCACCAGAAGCCACATCATAAATCACTGAATAAAAGATCCCAACAACCGCAGAAATGACACCAATTATTGCTGATAGAACGAGCATGACAGGCAAGCGATCGGTTAATAGATAGGCCGTTGCACCTGGCGTGATTAGCATCGCAACAACAAGAACGATCCCTACGGTTTGCAATGCAGCCACAGTAACCAATGAAAGGAGTAACATTAATAAATAATGGACGAGTTGAACGGGAACACCAGTCGCTCTTGCCATGATTGGATCAAATGTGCTTAAAAGTAAGGGACGATAAAATAAAACGATCATTAGGAGGACAAATACACCAATACCAACTGTTACCCACAAATCGCTTCTTGAAACGGCTAACACATTCCCAAATAGAATATGCCAAAGATCAACACCTGTCCCCCGCAAATTTGTAATCATCACAATCCCTAGAGCAAATGCAGCGGTAAACAAGATACCAATTGCAGAGTCATCTTTAATTCGACTGTTTTGAGAAACATACCCGATCGCAAGGGCCGTTAAGACACCTGTGATAACCGCTCCGATAAAAAAGCTCGCACCGATCATATATGCAGCTACGACACCTGGTAAAACGGCATGGGAAATCGCATCTCCCATCAGTGCCATCCCTCGTAAAATTATAAAGCATCCGATTACACCACAAATAATGCCCACAAGGACGGCTGCAACCATCGCTTGCTGTAAATAGGGATAGCGACTTACTTGTTCGAGAAAAAACATCACATGATTCATTAGCTACTCACCGCCACCACTTCATCTTTTGATCCGAATAAAGTCATTTTTCCTTGGTACGTTTTTGCTAACACTTCTGGTTTGTAAACATCTTCGACTGCACCAAACTGAACAAGCTGTTTATTAATTAATAAAAGCTCATCAAAGTACTGCTCGACTTTACTAAGATCGTGATGAACAACAAATACCGTCTTATTTTCATTTCTTAATTCACGCAATAATTCAATGATAATCGTTTCCGATGTTACATCAATGCCAACGAATGGCTCATCCAAAAAAAACAAATCTGCTTGTTGAGCAAGAGCACGGGCAATAAAGACTCGCTGCTGCTGCCCACCAGATAAACTTCCAATCTGTTGCTTGCGATAATCACTCATTCCAACCTTTTCAAGCGCCTCTAAGACAATCTTACAGTCATTTTTGCTTGGTCGTTTATACCAAGGGATGTGAGCAAAACGTCCCATCATGACAACGTCTTCTACAAGGACAGGGAAGTCCCAATCAATAAGGTTTCGCTGCGGAACGTATGAAATGCGTTTTCGAACATTTTTGACCTGCTCTCCAAATACTTTAACAGAACCTGTAGCCTTTTCTAACCCCAACAACGCTTTGATTAACGTAGATTTTCCTGCACCATTCGGTCCAATAATACCTATAAGCTTTCCAGCCTCTGCTGAAAAACTAATGTCCTTTATTGCTTGATTTTTTTCATAGAAGACGGAGAGCTTATTTACCTCAACAACATGAGTCAAACTCATTCCTACTCCTCCTTATCGATTCGATTCATTCTATAATTTGGTTTCATCCAACTTTTAAAGCAGAAGTTTCTATAGGTTAATGCCTTGTCGTTATCACCTTAGTTTATGAAGAACGAGAAAACATGTGCAAACTTTGACTAAGGAATAAAAGTTTACTTAAGGAAACTTTTATTCTAAGTTAATTATAATGTTGAATCTCCCCCTTGTAAACTATTTTTAAGAGGTTATGAATGCTCAGACACGTACAAAAAACCTTTCAATGGAGCAAAACCCGCTTCTCCGCTTTCCTTGCTCTCCTTGTGCTATAGCTTTTTGCCACAAAAACCTTCATGAACGGCTCGCTCTTCCCAATGGAATGAAAACGAGTCCTCAGAGCATGCTGTGCACCCTTTCATCAAGGCGGTGTGAGCGACACGCTTCCTGTTTTATCATCCTGTAAGCCCCGTCCTCTTTTCCACAAAAAAAAAGAACCTATTCTACTTGAATTGGTTCCTACTCAGCATACGGTAATACAATCGTCACTTTGGTTCCCTTATTGACTTGGCTTCCAATCATAAAAGTGCCTCCATGATCCTCAATAATTTTTCGGCAAAGAGGAATTCCAATTCCCGTTCCTTGCTCTTTCGTAGTAAAAAATGGTTTCCCTAATTGTGTCAACACCTCTTCAGACATCCCTCGACCATTATCTTCAATAAATATATAGTAACCATCCTCATGTTCATAGCACTCAATCCAAAACATACGGTTCGCATCATCATCTTGAAAAGCTTCGATCGAATTTCGTAGTAGGTTTAACATCACTTGTTTAATCATCGATTCATTTACATAAACCCCTCGTTCAGAAGAATGTAATTGAATATGAAACGTGACATTGTGTAACAAGCATTCAGATTTAATAATTTCAATTAATGACTTCATGATTCGTTCAGGAGATTCAACTTTTCGTTCGATTTTACGCCTAGACACCGATAAAAAATCCTCAATAATCCCATTCATTCGATTCAATTCAGATAAGATTGTGTCGTAGTATTTTGGTAATCCTTTTGTAAGTTGAGCTAATTGTAGAAATCCTTTGATGACTGACAATGGATTTCTCAGCTCATGTGCAACACCAGCTGCGATATGAGAAACGGCTTCCATTTGATGATGAAACGTCATCAAATGTTCTAATTGCTTTTGGATCGATTGGTCAAAATAGACGATATATACACTTCCGTCTTTTATTGGGGGAAATGCGCGAATACGAATAAACGTTTCATCATATTCAAATTCCTCTTCAATAAGCTTTCCTTCTACAAGGGTCCGATTTAGCAACAGTCTCGTCTTTTCCAAAATCGGCCAACGAATCTCTTGTCCCTCAAGTGATTGATATTTCAATAAATCTTCAGGAATCCCTAACAATTCAACGAATTCGTCATTCCAATCTTCAATTTTTTTCTGACAATTAATTTTTAAAATGGGAAGTTGAAGACCTTGAAAAAATAAGTCCTCGACCTCGTTCCGCTGCTTTAACATTGTTCGGTTTGTTCTTTTTGTGGAATCGTTCAATTGAAAGTGAGCATATCCATTATAGCTACCGCTCGTCTCAGGCTTTCGTAGTTCATTTAAATTTCGTTCAATCATAAAAGCCCTCCCACTTATTCATTTCATGCTTCATCCTTGTTGAAAACTCAATCTCCTAGATTTATGTTAATCGTATAATTCTTGGTAAAATTTTCTCTTTTTTTAATTATACAAACTTTACTCCATCATGCCTAGCACTTTTCAGTCATTTTTAACTAATGATACAGAATCCCCATTTTCACATTTATTCTATCCATTCATATGGTAAAAGAAACGGATACAAAGGAGGAACAGCATGAATCCATTTATGCAACAACTTGTGAATCAAAAAATTAATGCTTTGACGGTTATGGATTTGCTTCAACTAGCCAAACAATATCAAATCTCACTTTCTCAGGAACAAGCAAATAAAGTGCTAATTGTCATTCATTCTGAAAAAATAGATGTAGGAAATAAGGAACAAGTGAATCGACTTATTCAACGACTACAAGTGGAGATTGATCCTCATGTATCAAATGTTATCGCCCAACTATTGAAGCAATTTGGTCATTATTTGTGATCGTTTAAGAGGATTGAGCAGCTTAAATCCGCCTCAAAATCTATGTGTTTTTTAACATTAAATTGAATAAAAAGAAAGCAAAGCAAAAAAAGAAGGGTGACTCAATCATGTCGTAAGAAACGACCTTATGAGTCACCCTTTTATAATCATCACACATGAAGCGGTTCACTTATTGCTCCATGATTTCTGCAAGAACATTCTCTTTAAACTTTCCATCTCTTAACATTGCAATCTCAAATTTATATGGCGGTTTTTTATTCTTTTTATCGTCGCCAACAAAAGGCGTCTCAAGGATTTTCGGGATATCCTTTAATTGAGGGTGATGAACGATGGCATGAAGGGCGGTAAAACCAATATGCCCAAACCCAATATTTTCATGACGGTCTTTTGCTGCCCCACGTGGATTTTTACTATCGTTAATATGAAGAACTTTGAGTCGATCGATTCCAACAATGCGATCAAACTCGTCAAGAACGCCATCAAAATCTTCAATAATATTGTATCCAGCGTCGTGAGCATGGCATGTATCAAAACAGACCGATAAACGGTCATTATGGATGACTCCATCAATAATTTTAGCAAGCTCGTCAAATGTCCGTCCGCATTCAGAACCTTTTCCAGCCATTGTCTCTAACGCAATTTGAACACCCTCATTTTCAGTGAGCACTTCGTTTAAACCTTCAATGATCTTTGCAATTCCGGCATCAGCGCCTGCACCAACATGTGCCCCTGGATGGAGGACAATCTGTTTTGCTCCTAGCGCAGCCGTTCGTTCAATTTCTGAGCGCAAAAAATTAACGCCAAGCTCAAAGGTTTCAGGCTTTTCTGTGTTCGCAATATTAATAATATAGGGAGCATGAACAATAATATTTTCGATTCCATTGGCTTTCATATGTTCAAGGCCCGCTTCAATATTCAGCTCTTCAATCGGTTTTCTTCGTGTGTTTTGTGGGGCCCCTGTATATATCATAAATGTATTTGCTCCGTAAGAGACCGCCTCTTCACTTGAGCCTAACAACATTTTTTTTCCATTCATTGAAACGTGTGACCCAATTCTTACAGTCATTCTTCTTCCTCTCCTCTTTCTGTGACAATCGTTCACTTATTTACGTCGATTTATTTTTCTTTGACGACGCTCTTCCTGTTCTTTTTTCATACGAGCCTTCTTTTTATATCCTGGCTTTACCTTTTTCGGTTTTGCAATTGCTTTCCCTGTTGAAGTTGAAGTCGCTGCCGACCCTTTTGCTGGTTTTCGTTTACCTGGAACACCTAAAGGCGCTTTTTCAAGCTGCTGCCACTCCCCTTTTTTATAGTCAAAATACGTAAAGGAAATGCCGCGCTTGATTAATTTTTGGATAGCTTGTTCATCCGAAGGCTCAAAAATCGTTAAGGCAATCCCATCCGCACCGGCTCTTGCTGTACGACCGACACGATGAACATAAAAGTCTAAGTCTTTCGGAAGACTATAATTGATAATGTGAGAAACCCCTTTTATATCAATGCCCCGTGCAGCTAAGTCTGTGGCAACAAGATACTGGACTTTCAATTCAACAACTTGCTTCATGACCTGTTTTCGTTGGCGCGGCTGCAGACCACCATGAAGTCTCTCCACATTTAAACCTGCCTCAATCATGGCGCCAGCTACTTCCTCAGCTTGCTCCTTCGTATTTGTAAAAACAATCGCCAAAAACGGATTCAAGGCTTTCGCTAGATCTGTCACCAATTGAAGCTTATCTCGATGACGCAAAGGTACAATTCGATGCTCAATTTTTGCGGCTGTTACATTTTTAGGTTGGACATGAACATGCCTTGGATCATTCATATATTTCTTAAGAAATGGTTGCAAATTCTCAGGAATGGTTGCTGAGAATACCATCATCTGCAATTGTTCTGCCATACGTGAAGCAACCTTATCCACATCAGCAATAAAGCCCATATCAAGCATTTGATCCGCTTCATCGACAACAAGCATTTCAGCCGTATAGACATGAAGAGCTTGCTCCTCGATTAAATCGGCAATTCTTCCAGGAGTCCCTACAACAATATGCGGGGCTTGCTTAAGCTTTTCAATCATCCGTGCCCGATCGGTTCCGCCAACTAAAAGCCTTGCTTGAATTTGTTCATTTTCAGGGCAATGTGCCAATAAACGTTCTAGCTCTGAATAAATTTGACCTGCAAGCTCACGAGTAGGCGCTGTTATCACAGCTTGAACCACTTGTTTTTCCACTGCAATCCGATCAACAATTGGCAGTAAAAACGCTAATGTTTTTCCTGTTCCTGTTTGTGATTGGCCGATCACATCTCGACCATTCCGTATAGCAGGAATCAATCGCTCCTGAATGTCAGTCGGATGCGTTATTCCTTGTTCATCTAAAGCATGTAATAAAAATGATTTTATATTAAATCGCTGAAAATTAGCTGATTTCATTTTTTCTCCTACTTTCTCCAGTACTTTACGTCACAATAGTTTATTTTATCATAATTTATTGAAGGAAAGCGAATGACCATTGAAATATCTCTTTGTTCTTTTCATACTTTAATCAATTGTCTTTTCTCTTGGAAACTTTCGTTGTTATTTCCCGATATTTCCTAATAACCAAACATCACCTTTTTAAAGGCGCTGCATATATGTAATGATAAAGAGTTTCAACTTAGAGAAAGGATGGGACCTACCATGCAACCCTTTATGAGAGCTCCTACACCTCCCACTCCCCCCTCGCTTTTTTCAGGAATACCATCACAAAATTTATATATGCAAGCTCCACAAGCGATGAATGTTGCAAGAGGAGGAATGGCTCCCTTTTTTAGTCAAAGTTCTCAAAATATGACTGGAATGATGGGTGCTCGCAGGACTGGTGGACTTTTATCTCGTTTACTTGGAGGAAGTCGGCTCGCCCGTGGTTCACAAATGGCACAAGGCTTTAACCCTATTGCATCAGCAACAAATGCAGCAAGTGGATTTGGCACTGTTTCCGCACCTCTAGCAAACGTTGCAGCCCCAGCGGCATCACAAGGTGGAATGAGTATGATGTCGGTGCTACAAAACGCACAAAAAGTAATTGGTGTCGCCCAGCAAGTCACACCAATGGTCCAACAATATGGCCCTTTGATTCGGAACGCACCCACCATTTTATCCATGTTCCGTCGTAATCCAAATGATGAATCGACGGATACGGATCCGAAAGATGCTCAAACCAAGACGATTGATGAAACCGATTCAGCAAAGAAAGCGCCTCAGCCAAAAGCAAAAGCCAGCAAATCAACAACACAACAACGGAAAAAACCAATCTCTCAAAAAAAGACATCACAGTCCCAACAAAAAGTGAGAAGATCAGCTGTTTCTGAAGCTTCGAAACAAACGAGGTCAGAAAAAACATCCACTATTAATAAAAGAGTTCCATCCAATAGAATGACACGAGATAATCACAAAAAAGCAAATTCTAGCGTCCCTGGTCCGAAGCTATATGTTTAAGTTTTGATCAACCCAAAAAATCGAGTAAAATCATTGACAAGCTTTATGGATTGGTAGTAGAATTTTATATTTTGGTTTATTTATGGTACAATAAAACTATAACTTAGATGGAGGAATGCTGATGTTTAAAATTGGTGATCATGTTGTCTACCCTTACCATGGTGCTGGAACAATCAAAGACATTGAAGAAAAAGATGTCCTTGGTGAAACCCACTCATACTTCATCCTGCACTTCCCTCTTGTCGATGTAAAAGTCATGCTCCCTGAAAATCGCATTGAGCAATCTGGCTTACGTAAGATCATTGATCAGAGCGAGATTGAAAAGCTTGTTGAAGCGTTAAAAAGCGGGCCAGAAATTCCACCTTCTACAAGTCATTTTTCTAGAGAAAGTGAAAACCTGTTGAAAAGCGGAAGCATTATCGATGCCGCACACTTAATATCGAGCCTCTCAAAAAAGCAAGCTGAGCGCTCCAATGGCCTTCATATCCAAGATCGTAACCATCTCCAAAAAGCAAAACAAATGCTCGTAAGCGAGCTCATTCTTGTCAATGATATGACCGAAGAGCAAGCATATGAGTTTATTGATACGACCCTTCTTGAAGCAAAACAAGCGTAGTGATTGTCATATGGACAGTTCTCCTTTATAATATGTGACGAATAAAAAAGAAAGCCACTTTGCCAGAAAAGCATTTTTTTATACGCTTTTCATTAGGAGGCCTGTCATGAAAGTTGTTAAAATTTCCCCACGCGGCTACTGCTACGGCGTAGTCGATGCGATGGTTCTTGCAAGGCAAGCTGCGCAAAACTTGGACTTGCCACGTCCGATCTACATTTTAGGTATGATTGTTCATAATAAGCACGTAACCGATGCGTTTGAAGAAGATGGGATTATTTCTCTTGATGGTACGAATCGCTTGGAAATATTAAAACAAGTAGATAAAGGAACCGTCATCTTTACTGCACATGGTGTCTCACCAGATGTTCGGAAACTCGCCAAAGAAAAAGGACTTACAGTCGTTGATGCCACATGCCCTGACGTTACGAGAACCCACGACCTTATCCGGGAAAAGTCACAAGAGGGCTACGAATTTATTTATGTCGGTAAAAAAGGACATCCTGAACCTGAAGGAGCGATTGGCGTTGCTCCACATGCCGTTCATCTTGTTGAATCCGTTGAAGATGTTGAGAAGCTCCATATTACGACCGATAAACTGATTTTAACGAATCAAACGACCATGAGTCAGTGGGATGTTGCCGACATTATGAAGAAAGCAATGGAACGTTATCCAACAGCTGAGGTACACAATGAAATTTGTCTCGCAACTCAAGTTCGCCAAGAGGCTGTGGCTGAACAAGCGAAAGATTGCGATCTCGTGATCGTTGTCGGTGACCCTAAGAGCAATAATTCAAATCGGCTTGCTCAAGTTTCCGAGCAAATTGCTGGTACGAAAGCTTATCGAATTGGCGACATCTCTGAGCTTTCAAAGGATTGGTTTGAAGGAGTGGAGACTGTCGGTGTAACCTCTGGAGCCTCAACACCTACCCCAATTACGAAAGAAGTCATTGCTTTTCTCGAACAATACGACCCAAAGGATGACTCTACTTGGAAGCCTGAACGGAAAATAACGCTTGAAAAGATTTTACCTAAAGTGAAAGCAAAAAAATAAATGACAATCAAGCAGCTGGAAATCCAGCTGCTTTTTCGATATGAAACCCTTATGAAACCCTTCTGTTTTAATGTTCTTCCCTGTCCTTTCGCTTACATAAGCACGCTTTTTTCTACTTGCTTCAACTCATAAAAATAACCCTTTTTTTCCATTAGCTCATAAAATGTCCCTGATTCAATAATCGTCCCTTGTTCCATCACAATAATTTGATCCATAGACTCTAAGCCTGTTAGACGATGACTAACGAGAATCACTGTATCATCTTTCGCTTGCTGGAAGAGATGAGCGTAAATAAATTGTTCTGTCAAAGCATCAACTGAGGATGTAGGTTCATCCAGTAGCCATAAATGTGCCCCCTTTAACATCGCCCTGGCTATCGCTAAGCGTTGCTTCTCCCCACCAGATAGATTCGCTCCTTTTTCAAAGACTTGATCAGATAAAGAAAACGAATCAAGCTTTACCTTCTTTAAAGCCTCTTTCATTTCTTCTTCTGTTAAATCGTCTTTCGCCAGCTCAAGGTTTTCACGGATCGTACCAAAGAAAAAATGATTTTCCTGTAAAACAACATTTGTTTTTTTCCAAAGCTCCTCTTGTGCAATTGAATCAACACTCGTATGATTGACCCGAATATCTCCTTGATTAGCTCGCTGAATCTTTAATAATAGCTGCAGCAACGTGGATTTTCCAGAGCCGCTAGGTCCGACGATTGCAGTTTTTGAACCAGCCGGCAAACGGATTGATACGTTGTTCAGCGCCAACCGTGTCTCACTCGGAAATGTAAAGCTTACACCTTTCATTTCAACCTCTAATGCAGTATGCTCAGGCAAATGTAGCGTAGGTGCCTCTTCTTGTACAGACTCTTCTCGAACAACGGAAAAAAGTCGTGCCGCCGCTCGCCGACTGTCCTCAAGATGACTCGGTAATACAGCCATAGGTGTCGCATTTTCAAAAACGGTTAAAGAAATCATCACGAGCATTGCAAGGAAAAGACCATCCAGCTGTCCATTTACGACTAAGTAAGCACCCAGTGCAAGCACAAGCCATGAAATTGCAAGGGTGGCCATCATATTCATCGACTGGTTAAACATCGCCTGAACGCCTTCTCTTTCCTGCTCTTTGATGTAGGCAGCAGAAGATTGGGTAAGCATTTGTTCCTTTTCTTCAAGCTTCTGATAAATTTTCAAATCTCGAAAGCCATACAGAAACTCTGTCACATCCGTTGATAGCTTCCCTCGTCCCTCTCTTACTTGACTGTCGATTTTTCGTTGACTTAATGCGAATAATGCAGGAATGATAAACCCTGTAAGAAGCAAGCCTCCAAGCAAAATGAATGCAACATAAATCGAATACAAGGACGTAAAAACGATGGTGCTTAAAAAGACGATGACTAAAACGACGGGTGGATAATACACGCGCAAAAAGAAATGCTGTAGACTTTCCACATCACCAACAATCCGAGAGAGTAGATCACCACTTCGGTATTTTTGAAAAATGTTTGGTGCTAGCGGCTCCAGCTTTTCATAAAACGAAACACGTAAATGACTTAATATTGAAAACGTTGCTCGATGAGAAAAGTAACGCTCTCCGTAGCGGCTCAACGCCCTTGCGAAACCAAAAAGCTTCAATAAGGCGATTAGCACCGTTAATGCATACAGAGGGGGAGCGAGAGCCGCTTTTGATATTAAGTACCCACTTGAAGCAAAAAGACCAACAGCAGCGATCCCAGCCAAAAACCCAAAGATAATTGAATAGAAGATATCCTTTTTCTCTGCCATAGTTAGCTTTATAATTTCAGCTAAATCCCTCATTTTAACTCTCTCCCCTCTGAACGGATACCATGTCACGATATTCTGACACCGTTTTTATCAGCTCGTCATGTGTCCCTTCGGCAATTTGTTCGCCGTTAGCTAGAAAGATAATCGTATCTGCATTTTTAATCGTATGAAGGCGGTGGGCAACCGTAATTACCGTTGAAGACTGGGACAATTCATTAATCGAAGCTTGTAAGATTCGTTCTGTGTGAAGATCAAGGCCTGTTGTCGGCTCATCAAAAAGAATGACTGACGGGTTTTTTAAAAAGGCTCTTGCAATTGCGATCCGTTGCTTTTCTCCACCTGAAAGTCCTCTACCAGCTTCTCCAATCATCGTGTCATACCCGTTCTCAAGGGCTTGAATCATTGTCGATATGCCTGCCTTTTCCGCAGCCCTTTCTATCTCAGCCCTTGAAGCATCAATCTTTCCGCCAATAGCAATATTTTCTGCAATGGTTCCTGAAAAAAGATATGGATGCTGGGAAATATAGCTTATTTGCTTAAACCAATCATTTTCTTCATAATCTGATAACGGTCTTCCATTGACTAAGAGTTCTCCTTCATTTGGGCTGATCAGTCCAGCGAGCAAATGCAAAAGCGTTGACTTCCCTGCACCGCTTCGTCCGACAATCGCGATTTGACCGTATGGAGGAATCACTGTCTTAATCTTCCGTAACATAAAGCCATCTTCTCCATAGCGGAAGCCTACATTTTTCAATTCAATGGTTGGAGGTGTTGAGCCGACCATTAATTTCACCTCTCCCCAATGGACCCCCCGCTCTGTTTCTGCTAATTCTTCTGTCACTTTTTTTGCAGCACCCATACTGCCTCTCCCTGTATGAAATGCAGTTCCTAAATCCTTCAATGATTGATAAAATTCAGGTGCCAGCACAAGAATAAAGAAGGCAGCAAAAAAGGAAATGCTCTCAAACAATACAAGTCGCAAACCAATTTCAAGGGCAATCAGCCCAATACTCAACATAGAGATAAACTCCAGCATTAGGGAAGAGATAAACGCAATTTTTAATACGTCCATCGTCGTATCGCGAAAGCCAAGACTGCTTTTACGGATCGATTCCTTTTGTTCCTGGGCGCGTCCGAATAGCTTAAGCGTCGTCAATCCCTGTAAAGTATCAAGAAAGCGTCCTGAAAATGCCTGGAGCTTCTCCATTTGCTCTTCTGATTTCTTCTGGGTCCGAATCCCAATAATCGCCATAAATAGTGGAATAAACGGCGCAGTAATAATCATGATCAGTCCTGAATAAATGTGCTGCGTAAAGACAGCAATCAGTATCATCAATGGGACGATGGACGTTTGAATCATTTGTGGGACGTAGCGACTAAAATAACTATCAATCTCATCTACTGCATCCATCATAATACTCACTTTTTGGCCAGATTGTCCCTTCAAGGCTGCTTGTATCGGATTCCTTGAATATTTACTCACAAGTGCCTTTCGAAAATCCCCCTTCACCTTTGCAGCCATTTTAACACCTGTACGCCCGCTCAAATAAGTGAGCCCAACTCGTCCGAAAAGAACCAACAATAACCCCGCTAAAAACGGAACAATCTCTTGAAACGACTGACCTCTTAAAAACACACGGTCCACAATTGTAACAATAAAATAAGCTTGTCCAATCACGACTACACCTGTTAATACAGCTAAAATATACAAAAAAAGCTTTGTTGTTTTCTGCGCGTCAGCAATTTTTTTTAGTTCCTTCATATAATTTTTGCCCCCAATTTTTATGACATGAGGAATTAGTGAAATGTTTCACATAGTTCTTAGCTTTTATTATAATCGAACGAACGTCATCTGGCTCGCGCTGGGATTGACTGTTTTATGACACTTAAATGAAGAAAAAGAAAACACCACAGCCAGCCGGGACAATTGCCATATTTTTAGGAATCGCTGGCACTCGAGATGCTGGTACCTTGCTCTAGACAGCTTTGAAGTGTTATCCTTTCATCTTTTTAAAAAAAGCCATTAAAGGTTCCTCCCTCTAACGGCTTTTCACTAAAAGGTTAATCGCTTCTTCCACAATGTCCTCGGTATTTTCCCCTTTTTCCATTTGCTCAATTAAGCAATGTTGCATGTTTTTAGCAATAATATAAGCCATTGCACGGTCCATTGCTGATTTTGCCGCAGACATTTGCGTGATGACGGACTTGCAATCTTGTTCTTCCTCCATTAATCGTAGTACGCCACGAATTTGTCCCTCAATGCGTTTTAAACGATTTTTCATATCTTGAGTATATTCCATTACTTTCTCTCCTAACATGAGTAGGTTATGATGTGGTTCCTTAGAATCCAGCATGAACAAAACGCTCTTCCCATACGGGTGAAATCGAGCTCGTCAGTCATTCTGTGCACCATTTCAATGAAGGCAGTGTGAGCGGGGGGGCATCATTGTCTCATCAACTTGAACGGAAGCTCCACCCCTTTTCATAGAAAAAACAACACATCGCTGATCGCTTTCATCCGAAAGGCTTCTGTCGCTTATCTACTAGATCGAGTAAGCTTGTTGGTTTAGTTGGTGTACTATATTTTATCGTATTTCCAAGTAAATGTACATTCGCATGGCTTTTGCTTGCGCATCTGTCAAACATGAAAAAACCTCCCGGCGAGAGGTTTTAAAAATGCTTTTAGACAAATTGAAACGGGTCTGTATGGATAGCAGAAGCAATAATTTCGGTATCATATCCTTTTTCAGCTAACATCAGACTAAGCTTTTCTTTCACGCCTTGTTTCATGATTTTTTCAACGTTATGACCTGGATCGACAATCGTCAATCCATCCATCAGCGCATCATGGGCGACATGATAATAAACATCACCTGTTACGATGACATCAGCACCTTTGAAGATCGCTTGATTCATGTATTTGTTCCCGTCACCGCCTAAAACAGCAACTTTTTTAATCCTTGTATCGAGGGGACCGACAACACGTGCTGTCTTTACATCATATGCTTTTTTTACAAGCTCTGCAAAGCGACTTAGTGGCATCTCATCTTTTAAATAACCAATTCGTCCTAGCCCCAATACTTCTCCTTCGTTATTTAATGGATAAATATCATAAGCCGGTTCCTCATAAGGATGTGCTTTTAGTATCGCTGAAACAACCTTTTTCTGAAGCGTTGCTGGAATGATGGTCTCAATTTTCAGCTCATCAACCACTTCAAGCGTCCCCTGCTCGCCAATAAAAGGATTCGTACCAGCCTCAGGAAGAAAGGTTCCTTTCCCTTCACTGTTAAACGTGCAATGACTGTAATCACCAATATGACCGGCTCCCGCCTTTGCCATTGCCTCACGTACGCTGTCTGCATGGGAATGAGGAACAAAGACAACCACTTTTAATAAGGAGACTTCCATTGTTGGAGCAAGTACTTCTACCTTTTCTAGTCCTAACGCTTCAGCCATCAAATCGTTCACGCCACCTTTTGCCACATCCAAATTGGTGTGAGCTGCATAGACTGTCACATCATGCTTTATCGCTTTTTGAACGATACGACCATAGGTTGTGTTTGTGTCGATTTTTTTCAACGGTCGAAAAATGAGTGGATGATGGGCAATGATCAAGTCAACGTGTTCTTTAATAGCTTCATCCATGACTTCTTCTGTTACATCTAGTACCGTCATCACTTTATGAACAGGCTTGTTTAATGTACCGACCATTAAACCGTTTTTATCTCCTTCTACAGCCATTGATTTTGGTGACCAGCTTTCAAAGAGCTGAATAATCGTTTGACCATTCGCTATCTTACTCATTTTTTAGAGCCTCCTCTACATATTGAATCTTTCGCTTTAACTCATCTCGCTTCTCTTCAAGTTCAGGAGTAGATTGAGCCTTGTCGAGCTGTGCTAATACCTTCTTCCAATTCTCTTTTTCCATCATCCATTTCTTTTGAAACGCCTGATTTTTTTCTTTTATAAGAAAAGGTCCTAAAAGGAGTAACTTTTCCTTATTAGCTATGGAGGTTGTCGAATCTGTTATTTTTTCAGCCACAAGGACTTCATAAATTTTTTCATCCTCTTCAAGTATGTCTTCAGCAACAAGCTTCCAGCCCGACTCGAGTAGCCACTCACGAATGGCCTTTGCGTGTACATTTGGTTGTAAAATAAGACGAGAAACTCCTTCAAGCTTATCCTTACCTTCAGCAAGAATGGTTGTAATAAGTGTACCTCCCATTCCTGCAATTGTAATGACATCCACCTCACCAGGCTCTAAAACGGCTAGTCCATTTCCTTTTCGAACAGCAATTGATTTTTCAAGGCCTACTTTGGCTACTTGCTGACGTGCTGATTGAAAAGGTCCTTCATTCACCTCACCTGCAATGGCAGCAGAAGCAATCCCTTGTAAGCATAAGTAACAAGGGAGATACGCATGATCAGAGCCAATATCTGCAACTCTGCTCCCTTTTGGTACATAACTTGCAACCTTTCGTAATCGTGCGGATAATTGTACTTCATTCATTCATCGTCACCTGTCTGTTCATTTATCTCCGTCTATCATAACGATTGCTCCGACACCATGCAACCTCTATCATAGCAACGAGTCAAAACCAAACTAAAAGCGAGGGATGTTATTTCTCCCTCGCTTGTAAGTAATGGTTATTCAGAAATGCTTAGCAAGTACTGAGCAATTGCGTCAGCTTCCACTTCGTTATCATTTACAGGTGGCATTCCACCCATTCCCTTCATAACAATATCAGCAATTTCTTCTTGACTATATTTCCCTTCTAATGACGTTAGTGCTGGACCAGCTCCACCACTTAAGTCACCACCATGACAGCCAATACAAGATGCTTGTACCATCTGCTCACCTGCAGCAATCGGATCTTCAATTTCTGTTACTTCTTCTTCCGTTTCTTCGCTATTCATTTCTGCACGTTGGTTAAGACCAACAAACGAAAGTGAAATCATAACAAGAATACCAATTATTGCAATAATCGCAAACGGTAAGAGTGGTCTTCCCTTCATTATCTTATCCCCCTTTTCTAAGAGTCAGTCATTTAAACGTCGTTATGTAGACGGTTAAGATTACCCTCTATATTTTATATGAAATCGGACAAAGAGAAAAGAGCTTCCATCATTTTTGCGTTTTTTGTCACTCTTTTTTAAACAAACCAAAAATAGAGAAGTAAAATCATACTAGCTCCACCAGCAAGCAAAAAGTATGGAATTTTCCATTTCCATCCGATAAACATCCATGCCGAACAGTGAATAAGTACAGTCACGCCATTCGTTAAACGATTTTCACCGAACAAGCTATGTACTCCTTTAAGTGTAAGCACGAATAATAAAAGCGCTGCCATAAAATAAGCTAAATGAGCAAGGCTCTGGTTAGATAATCTAACCTGATAACCGAGATATAATACAAAACATGTCAAAAAGAAACCGAAACCGATTTGCATTGCAATAGAAAAATCAGTAAAATAAATGACAAGAAGTGTGAGTAAGAATAATCCAATAACGGAAGCCAACAGGAAAATAGAACGCTTACTCATTTTCAGCTTTCTAGAAAACTTTTTACTCTCCTCCTGCTCACCTTCAGTATATAGTGTCAGTAGAAAATCACAATAGTGTTCAGGCAATAACTTTGATTGCTTCCAATAATTGATTTCACGAACGATGATATCTTTTCGATTGGAATCCATCTTTTTCCTCCTAAAGGTAGGACTTGCGTAAAACGTAGATGGAAAGGGAAGAACCCCTATGTCTTTCATAAGGGCTCATCAACAAATTTTACTCTAAGAAATCTTTAAGACGCTTGCTTCGGCTTGGATGACGTAACTTTCGGAGCGCCTTTGCTTCAATTTGACGAATCCGCTCTCTTGTGACTCCAAATACTTTTCCAACTTCTTCAAGAGTCCGTGTGCGACCATCGTCAAGTCCAAAGCGAAGACGCAATACATTTTCTTCCCGATCTGTTAGCGTGTCAAGAACATCCTCTAATTGCTCTTTTAAAAGCTCATAGGCAGCTGCATCAGATGGTGCAAGTGCTTCCTGATCCTCGATGAAGTCACCTAAATGTGAGTCATCTTCTTCACCAATCGGGGTCTCTAAGGAGACAGGCTCTTGAGCAATCTTTAAAATTTCTCGTACTTTATCTGGTGTTAAATCCATTTCTTCCGCCACTTCTTCTGGAGATGGTTCTCGACCAAGATCTTGAAGAAGCTGACGTTGAACACGGATTAGCTTGTTAATGGTTTCCACCATATGAACAGGAATACGAATCGTTCTTGCCTGGTCCGCAATCGCACGAGTAATTGCTTGTCTAATCCACCAAGTAGCATACGTACTAAACTTATACCCTTTTTCATAGTCAAACTTCTCAACCGCTTTAATAAGACCCATATTTCCTTCTTGAATTAAATCTAAGAACAGCATACCACGACCTACATATCGCTTGGCGATACTAACAACAAGACGCAGATTCGCTTCTGCAAGACGACGTTTTGCCTCTTCGTCCCCCTGTTCAATTCGCTTAGCAAGTTCTATTTCCTCTTCAGCGGAAAGCAATGGTACCCGACCAATTTCTTTTAGATACATACGAACAGGATCATTAATTTTAATTCCAGGCGGGACGCTTAGATCGTTTAAATCAAATTCTTCCTCTTTCTCTACTTGTTGTAAGTTCGGCAATTCATCGCTTTCATTCAATATGTCAATGCCTTGCTCACCCAAGTATTCAAAAAACTCATCCATTTGTTCAGAATCTTGGTCAAAAGCAGCTAACTTCTCTGTAATCTCTGTATAGGTTAGCATTCCTCGCTTTTTGCCTAGCTCCACTAATTGTTCCTTTACTTGATCGATGGAAAGTTCACCTTCCGCCAGTGGACGCAATGGTTTCTCTGCCATACGATCCCCTCCTTCCATTCTTCACAACACGCTATTCGTTTGAAACGTTACAATTTGAGCTGCTTTTTTCTCTCAATGATTTCCATCTGTAATTTAGCAGCCGTCAACGGATCCATTTCTTCTTTTAGTTGTTGTTCCCTTTGTCGTATCTCTACCCATTTAGGATAGGTTTCAATCTGCTTCAAGTAGTCATTAAGCTCTTGATCAGAGAGTTGCTCATTCACGTTAAGCATCATTATTTCTGTTGCAATTCGAATCAGTGTCTCATCCCCAAGCCGTTGAATAAACTGGCTCGGATTAGGGGCATGCCCCTCTGCATAAAACGCATATAAATGTGCAACAATGGCATGATACTCATCAACATTAAAATTTCCACCAATTCGTTCCTGCACCGTTTCAGCTATTTGCTCATCTTTCATCATATAGCTTAGAAGTATTCGCTCTGCGTTTTGGTAAGCTGGAAGCAAACGTTTTTGCTCAAAATCTTTCCGCATTGACGTGACTTCGCGGCTTTTCTCCAGTCGATTTTCCTTACGCTTCCTCATTAAGCGATAAATTTGATATTGTTCTTGCTTCAATGCTTCTAAGGATAGTGAAAATTCACTCGCGAGCTGCCTCATGTAATGATCACGTTCTACTGCTTTTGGCAGCTTTGCAATTTCAGTCAATACTTCTTCGATATAGCGCATCCGTTCTCCTTCATCTTGAAGGTTACGTTCTCTACGCAAATAACGCATTTTAAAGGTCATTAATGTTAAGCTTGCCCCTATTACATCCATTTTAAATCGTTCTGACCCATATTTTTGAATGTAGTCATCGGGATCAAGACCTTCGGGCATCATCGCCACTTTTACGATACAACCTGCAGCCTCTAAAATTGCAGCTGAACGAAACGCTGCCTCTGTACCTGCTTTATCTGAGTCGTAGCAAAGAATGACCGTTTCCGCATTGCGGCGGACAAGGCGCGCCTGTTCATCTGTAAGTGATGTGCCAAGGGTAGCGATTCCATTTCTTATACCTGCTTGCCACGCTGCAATGACATCAACATACCCTTCAAACAGCACCGCTTCATTTTCTTTCCGTATGGTCGGTCGCGCTAAATGAAACGCATAGAGTGTCTTTCCTTTTTGAAAAATTGCTGATTCGGAGCTATTTAAGTATTTCGGTTTTTCATCACCTAAGATGCGTCCGCCAAATGCAATCACATTCCCTTTTCCGTCCCAGATTGGAAACATCACCCGATTACGAAACCGATCATACACCTTCCCATCAGATTCTCTCCGAAGTAGTAAACCACCTTGCTCCATCTTCTCAAGATCCATCTTTCGTTTTTGAAAGACCGTTGCAAGGGCGTCCCAATGATCAGGGGCAAAGCCTAGATGGAAATGGTCAATCTGTTCTCTCGTAAAGCCTCGTTCTTTTAAATATTGGCGAGCAAGCTTACCTTCCTCTGTTAATGTCAAAACATGATGAAAAAACTTTGCGGCAAATTCATGACCAGTTATTAACTCGTTTTGTAGAGTTGGGCGTTCGCTTTTTTCGGCATTCCCCCATTCTGGTAACGAAATATTCGCCCGCTTTGAAAGCTGTTGTACAGCTTCCATAAATGAATACCCTTCTAATTCTTCAAGAAAGGTGAATACATTCCCCCCTGCTCCACATCCAAAGCAATGGTATAGCTGTTTATCAGCAGAAACCGTGAATGATGGTGTCTTTTCACCATGAAAGGGGCAGAGGCCTAAGTAATTACGACCTTGCTTCTTTAATTGAACATAATCACTAACCACTTCGACAATATCAACAGATCGGCGAATTTCTTCTATCTTTTCTTGTGGTATACGAGGATTCATTGCTTCATCACCAAGCTTACGATTCTGATGAATGATCTAGTTTCGAGTTTTTTTGCGGTTTTCCTGCTTCTTTCGCTAAAATTTTTTTTAGCTCTAGTAAAAACCTTTGGCGATCTTCAAATGTAAACTTCTTTGGTCCTTTCGTTTTTCCACCTGCACGCCTTTGCTTTTGTGAATGATGCCTCGCATCTAGCATCTGTTCAATCCGGCTTTCAGTATACCGTTCTCCTCGTGGGGAAAGCACAATCACTTTCTTAGGCAAAAGCAGTGCGGCAAGTCCATAATCTTGAGTAATGCATATTTCTTGCCCATAACAGTGATTGGCAATATACAAATCAGCAGCTTCTCGATCAGCGTCAACCGTTACTACTTTCGAAGAACTGGATACTGCCAATTGGTGTGCATAGGATGAAACAAACGTTATCTCGCATTCAAACTCTGTAGCAACTGTTTCAATTTCATTTTTGACTGGACAAGAATCTGCATCGACATAAATTTGCAGCTTATTTTCTACTTTCTCCTTGGTCATGTGTCCCTTATTCTACATCTCCTTACAGAATCCTGCTTTAAATTTGCTTATACAAAAAATGTGTCGAGCTTTCTTGCACCCATTTTCATTAACTATCATTGCCAAAAACAACGGTAAAAAACTTGACATCTTCAATTTATTTGTTCTTTTTTTGTTTTATGCCTAATTTAGAAGCTTTCATTCTAAATTCACAATTTTTTATTATACGTCGTTTTTCATTATTTGGCTAGTGTTTTGAATGCAATCTTCTGAAGAATTCATGAAATATGATCTAGACAATTGATGCATTTTTTTCCTTTTTTAATAACAACTTGAAAACACCCCGAACTTCGGGGTGTTTCCTTACAACATGATCGTTAATTAATATCTTCTTACACTTTTTATGAACGTTGAACCATATTTGAAATTAAGTTTGCCGTTTCTTCAACCGCTTTATTTGATACATCAATAATTGGGCAACCAATACGTTTCATTATGTCTTCTGCATATGCAAGCTCTTCTTTTATACGATCAATGTTCGCATAGTTAGCTTGTGATTTCAATCCTAATGCTTTTAAGCGTTCTGCACGAATATCGTTTAGCTTTTCCGGACTGATTTTTAAGCCAATACATTTTTGTGGCGATACTTGGAAAAGCTCCTCTGGTGGTTCTACTTCAGGTACAAGAGGAACATTCGCCACTTTTAATCGTTTGTGGGCCAAATATTGTGATAATGGTGTCTTCGATGTTCGAGATACACCGATTAAAACAAGATCTGCCCGTACAATGCCACGGGGGTCGCGGCCATCATCATACTTGACAGCAAATTCTATCGCTTCGACCTTTCGGAAATAATCCTCATCCAGTCGATAGACAAGGCCTGGTTCATAGCGAGGCGCCGCATTTGTAATCGAGCCAATTTTGTCCATCATCGGACCAATAATATCAACGGTCTCCACGTTTGCTTCCTTCGCTTTTTCAGTTAAATAATTCCGAATTTCTGGTACAACGAGGGTAAAGGCAATAATTGCCTTTACTTGTCTTGCTAATAGGATGACTTCATCAATCGTTTGTTTATCTTCCACGTATGGAATTCGTCTCACTTCGACACCTGTACCGCTATACTGACTGGCAGCAGCTTTTACAACAAGTTCAGCTGTTTCACCAACTGAGTCTGAGACGACATAGACTACAGGGCGCTGATTAAAATCCACCATGATAACCTCCTTGTCTACTCAGACTAAATGATCTCATCGTTCGATAGGTCTACAAGCAGGGATGTAATATTCGTTTTTGTTACCCGTCCAATCACTTCATATCCCGAACCACGATCAACTTCTCGAACAATTGGTACACCATCAATCTGCTTATCAATTAACTTTTTCGCTACATCTATGATATAGTCATCTTTTTTACACATCGTAATGTTTGGCATTCTCGTCATAATAATGCTTACAGGAATTGATTCTAATGCTTGCTTGCCAAGACTTGTCCGCAACAAATCTTTTCTAGAAAGCACACCAACAAGGGTCGATTCTTTGTCTACGACAAATAATGTC
Organism: Halalkalibacterium ligniniphilum; assembly: GCF_000334155.1. Lineage (GTDB taxonomy): Bacteria > Bacillota > Bacilli > Bacillales > Bacillaceae_D > Halalkalibacterium > Halalkalibacterium ligniniphilum. The sequence continues at coordinate 70,452 of NZ_ANNK01000111.1, forward strand.
CCCACATCCTCAAGAAACATCGAGCAAATCGCATCATACACGGATGCCGATTCCTGAACAACAACAGGTATCGACTGGTACTGCTGGACCGTAATGTTTTTTACTTTATCTGTTAGCATCTGTGAGCCGGTTTTTCCTGTGTAGAAATAACCGACACGCGGCCTTGCATCAAGAAAGCCCGCCATTGTCAAAATCGCTAAATCTGGTCGAAGCGTCGCCCGTGTAAGAGAGAGCCGTTCCGCAATTTGTTCACCAGTGATTGGGCCATTGTCTTTTACAATCGCTACAATTTCCTCTTGACGACTTGTAAGTTCCATCGTTCTCACCGCCTTCATAACACAAATGTGTTATGCATTTTCTTCAAATATTATATACGATTTAAACGGCGAATTACACTAATTCATCTCAAATGAAATCTTTTATGCAAAGACAATCAAGTGGAAGCCGGCAAACGCATGAATAACTTCAGCAAATGCCTTCATTTGTGCAAGGCGATTAGCACGAACCTCCTCATTCTCTGCCATAACCATTATGTTGTCAAAGTACTGATTGATTGCTTCTTGAGTAGCTTCAAGGGCCAAATATGCTTCTGTTACATCCCCTTTTTCAAGGGCAGCATAAACGGCTTCCTTTGTTTTTTTGTAGAGCTCAAAGAGTTCTCGTTCTTCCTTCTTTTCAAAGAGGCTTTCGTCTACTTCTGTTTCCTCGCCTGCTTTTTTTGCAATGTTTGTCACACGGCTCAAGCTATCCACAAGCGGTTTAAACTTAGGGCTTTCTCGTTTTTCCGAAAGGAGGGCTGCTTTCGCTGCAATCGTTGGCAAGTGGGACGTCTCACTGTCTAGCACTGCATCAATAATATCGTAGCTCGCTCCTTCATCCTGAAGCTTATTTTTCACCCGTAGCTTAAAAAATTCACGCAGATCCTGATATACGTCCTCACGGCTTCGTTTTGTCAAAAGCTGGCGTTGCTCCACTACATCAAGCGTTGCTTCAAGCAATGTATTAAGGTTAACAGCGAGCTGATGATCAAGCAGCATTTGCACAACACCAGCCGCTTGGCGACGAAGGGCATAAGGATCTTGAGAGCCTGTTGGGATTAATCCAATCGCAAAACACGTTATAATCGTATCGAGCTTGTCAGCAAGACTGACAATGGTACCAGGCAAAGATGCTGGCGATTTGTCACCGGAAAAACGTGGCATGTAGTGTTCATGAATGCCTTGTGCGACTGCTTTTGCTTCTCCTGCAATCTCCGCATACACTTCACCCATTCGACCTTGTAGCTCAGGGAATTCAGACACCATTTGTGTAACAAGGTCAAACTTACAAAGCTCAGCAATTCGATCTGCTGTCTTGATCGTTTCAGTATTGGCTTTAATCAAGGCGGAAATTTTAGCAGCCCCTTCACGAATTCGTCGAACTTTATCGCCAATGGAGCCTAGCTCTTCATGATACACAATGTTTTCTAATTGAGCCTTCGCCGAATCGAGGTCCAGCTTTTGGTCTTCTGTATAGAAGAACCATGCATCTGAAAGTCGGGCTCGAAGTACTTTTTCATTCCCTCTTACTACATTGTCAAGGTGCTTATGGTCACCGTTTCGAACGGTAACAAAGTGTGGAAGCAGTGTGCCGTCTTCCTTTTGTACAGGGAAGTAGCGTTGATGCTCCCGCATGGATGTGATTAGAACCTCTTTCGGTAACGCTAAAAATTGCTCATCAAAGCTACCAAATAAAGCGGTTGGGTATTCAACAAGATTGTTTACTTCTTCTAATAAACCTTCATCCACCGGAATCTTCCAGCCATTTTCCTGAGCAAGTGATGACAATTGATTTCGAATCGCTTCTTTTCGCTCGACCGGATCCACAATCACATATTGACCAAGAAGTGTTGTCCGATAGCTCTCAGGCTGAAAAAATTCAATCTCTTCACCTAAAAAGCGGTGTCCATAGGTTTTATTTCCTGTTTCCACCTCCGTAATTGAAAATGGGATCACTTCATCTCCATACAAGGCAATGAGCCACTGAATCGGACGGGCGAACCGAAGATCATATTCATTCCAACGCATATTTTTAGGAAAATGCAGCCCACAAATCAGCTCTTTTAACTCTGGAAGAAGCATCGCTGTTTGTTTTCCTTTTATAAATTTGTTGGCAAAAGCATACTCTACACCATTGACTTCTTTAAAGAACAAGTCATCTGTAGATACACCTTGTCCCCTGGCAAACCCTTGTGCTGCCTTCGTCCACTGTCCTTCGTCGTCCAACGCTATTTTTTTAGCAGGACCACGTGCTTCTTCAACAAGGTCATTTTGTTTTTCTGCTAATGCTTGGACAAACACAGCTAAACGTCGTGGTGTCGAATAAGCCTCAATCTTTTCAAAATCCAGGTTTTTTTCCTCTATCCAAGCTTGGATTTTTTCCTTAAGCTGATTCATCGAACTTGTAACAAAACGGGCTGGTAATTCTTCAAGCCCAATTTCAAGTAAAAAATCACGTTTACTCATGGTTAGCCTCCTTCTCCTTTAGCATTGGAAATCCTAGCCGCTCCCGTTCCTCATAATAGCGTTTTGCACAAGCTCTCGCTAAATTTCGCACACGCCCAATATACCCTGTTCGTTCCGTTACAGAGATTGCACCTCTCGCATCCAATAGATTAAACGTGTGAGAGCATTTCAACACATAATCATAAGCAGGAAAGACTAGATTTTCATCCAACGCTCGTTGTGCTTCCTGTTCGTACGTACTAAAAAGACTAAAGAGCATATTGCTGTCAGACACTTCAAAGGTGTATTTTGAATGCTCATACTCAGGTTGTTTAAAAATATCGCCATACGTAAAGCCTTCTACCCACTCAAGATCAAAGACGTTTTCCTTGTCTTGGATATAAGAAGCAAGGCGTTCAATTCCGTACGTAATTTCTGCTGAAACAGGCTTTGCTTCAAGCCCTCCAACTTGCTGAAAATACGTAAATTGTGTAATTTCCATCCCATCTAACCATACTTCCCAGCCAAGTCCTGCACATCCAAGGGAAGGGTTTTCCCAATTGTCCTCGACAAAGCGGATATCATGCTCGAGTGGGTTAATTCCGAGCGCTTTTAAGCTCTCCAAATAGAGCTCTTGAATATTTGTTGGTGATGGCTTCATCACAACTTGAAATTGGTGATGCTGATATAGTCTGTTCGGATTTTCACCATACCGACCATCTGCGGGTCTTCTTGAAGGTTCAACATATGCGACATTCCACGGCTCAGGACCAATCGTGCGTAGCATTGTGAACGGACTCATCGTCCCCGCTCCCTTTTCTGTATCATACGCTTGCATAATGATGCAATTTTGTTTTGACCAAAAGTCTTGTAAGGTTAAAATCATTTGTTGCACATTCATCTCAATCTTTCCTCCTTGTATTTGTATCCAACGATTTAAAACGGTGTTTATATCAAACGGTGAGAGCGTAATAATCCTCCTAGCCAACGCATGACAAAGAACGTAAAACGAAGCTTTTTCGCTTATCCTTCAGTCTGTTCGGTGGAAAGGTGCTTCTAATCACATAAAAAAGCTCCCGTCCCTATGCCACGATCATGACATAGGGACGGGAGCTTTTCCCGCGGTTCCACCCTATTTGTACACATAATGATTCATGTGTACCACTTTCTCACCGAACGTGCTCAAGAGTGCCTTCCTTACCGTCCACAGCCTAGCTCACACCGCCCTAGGCTCGCTTTATGTGGAGATGATAAGTACTCCTCTCTCTCATTGCACCGTATTTTGTTACTTTGAATCATACTGAAAATCACATCTTCTGTCAATGCTTATTCAGGATCACTCAAGTCCCAACGTTCGAACTGTTCAAGAAACCTTCTTGATTTTAGTCTCAGCCCAGAATATTCATCGTAATACGTATGTAAAATTTGTTTTAGGATTGCCTTTGTCTCAGGCTTTAATGATATTTGTCCAAGTCGATTTAGATCAAAATAATAAAAGAGGCGGAGAAGCTTTGCGATTTGTTCAGTCACTCGGATCGAATGTTCATCTCGATGAAGACAACGCTTGCAATGAAAGCCTGCTTCCTTTATGGAAAATGCTGCAGGTATGTCGGTTGAGCCACAGCTCACACATGCATCCATTTCAGGCTTAATGCCTGCCACAGCAAGCATTTTCACTTCAAAAATTCGAGTCAGCACCTCTGCATCAATCCCTTCATTTAGATAATGAATGGTTTGATACAGGAGCTCAAAAAGAAACGGATTTCGCTGTCGTTCTTCGGTTAGCTTATCTGTTAATTCGACAATGTACGAACCATAAGAGGCCCGAAACAAGTCATTTCGAACCTCTTTAAATGAATCGATAATATCCCCTTGACTCAGTGTGCCTAAACCTGTACTTTTTTGAAATAAATACGTGCCATACGTAAACAATTGTGAAACAGCAACCAAACGACTTTTCGGTTTTTTTGCTCCTCTTGCCATAACACCGATTTTTCCAAACTCTCTCGTATAAAGGGTTAGAATCTTATTCGATTCTGCATAATCGTTCGTGCGAATGACGAGACCTTCTGCTTTTTGTAACATTTCCTTTTTTTCACCACACGTATTTGCTCGACTAGCAAACAAACGCCATTAATGAGTAGGAGCGTCCATTGTT
>NZ_ANNK01000112.1 GCF_000334155.1 Halalkalibacterium ligniniphilum
CACATAATGATTCATGTGTACCACTTTCTCACCGAACGTGCTCAAGAGTGCCTTCCTTACCGTCCACAGCCTAGCTCACACCGCCCTAGGCTCGCTTTATGTGGAGATGATAAGTACTCCTCTCTCTCATTGCACCGTATTTTGTTACTTTGAATCATACTGAAAATCACATCTTCTGTCAATGCTTATTCAGGATCACTCAAGTCCCAACGTTCGAACTGTTCAAGAAACCTTCTTGATTTTAGTCTCAGCCCAGAATATTCATCGTAATACGTATGTAAAATTTGTTTTAGGATTGCCTTTGTCTCAGGCTTTAATGATATTTGTCCAAGTCGATTTAGATCAAAATAATAAAAGAGGCGGAGAAGCTTTGCGATTTGTTCAGTCACTCGGATCGAATGTTCATCTCGATGAAGACAACGCTTGCAATGAAAGCCTGCTTCCTTTATGGAAAATGCTGCAGGTATGTCGGTTGAGCCACAGCTCACACATGCATCCATTTCAGGCTTAATGCCTGCCACAGCAAGCATTTTCACTTCAAAAATTCGAGTCAGCACCTCTGCATCAATCCCTTCATTTAGATAATGAATGGTTTGATACAGGAGCTCAAAAAGAAACGGATTTCGCTGTCGTTCTTCGGTTAGCTTATCTGTTAATTCGACAATGTACGAACCATAAGAGGCCCGAAACAAGTCATTTCGAACCTCTTTAAATGAATCGATAATATCCCCTTGACTCAGTGTGCCTAAACCTGTACTTTTTTGAAATAAATACGTGCCATACGTAAACAATTGTGAAACAGCAACCAAACGACTTTTCGGTTTTTTTGCTCCTCTTGCCATAACACCGATTTTTCCAAACTCTCTCGTATAAAGGGTTAGAATCTTATTCGATTCTGCATAATCGTTCGTGCGAATGACGAGACCTTCTGCTTTTTGTAACATTTCCTTTTTTTCACCACACGTATTTGCTCGACTAGCAAACAAACGCCATTAATGAGTAGGAGCGTCCATTGTTTCTATCGGCTCTTTGCCTTCCAGTTCACTTGTCTCATCTGACTCACGCTCTAACTCCTTAAGCAACAGATACGTATCGATACTACCCGTCATTGAAAAAACTTTCCAGGATAAATTGAGCAATTCAGACTCCACCTTTCTGTAGAAAGACTCAATAGCGCTCTATAGACATATCATGACCTTGTTTGTGTTAAACAATGAGATGGAATATTTGCTAGTTATAATTACTTGACATATTCAAACTGTCATTTTTTTCATCTTCTTATCATAATCATAATTGTTTTAATTAAAAAAAACAATGGCTAAACGGCTAGCCATTGTTAAGTGTTTGTTACAAGAAAAACGTAAGCGCCTTGACCAGCCACGACAGGTTGAAGCAACCTCGTTCCGCTGACTCCTGGAGCTAGACCGCTTTGTTATTTCCTACTCGTTTCTCTTCAAAAACCTGCATGAGCGGATCACTCTTCCCACTTGGATGGAAAAGAGCCGTCAAGTAACGCTGAACGCCCTTGCAATGAAGGCGATGTGAGCGGAAGGGCCTCATTGTTTCAACAACTTGAACTGAAGCTCCGTCCCCTTTTCCACAGAAAAAACCACTCATTTGTGCAATATTAATACTCATCCTCACGAAAACCATAATCTCGCAAGTGTTGAGGTTTGTTACGCCAATCCTTTTGAACCTTGACCCATAGCTCTAAAAACACCTTTGAACCGAGTAGCGCTTCAATGTCTGCTCGAGCAAGCTTTCCCACTTCCTTAAGCATGCTGCCTTGCTTTCCTATAATAATCCCTTTTTGAGACGTTCGCTCAACAATAATCGTTGCTCCAATATACACCGTATCATGATTTTTGCGGTGCTTCATTTGCTCAATGACAACAGCGATCGAGTGAGGGATTTCTTCTCTTGTTAAATGAAGCACCTTTTCTCGAATTAACTCAGCTACAACAAACCGTTCAGGGTGGTCCGTCACTTGATCACTTGGATAATATTGTGGTCCTTCATTTAAATGATTTGTAATTTGCTCAAGTAATGTTGGTACATTATTTCCTTGAAGAGCAGAAATTGGAATCACTTCTGCAAACGAATGTTTCTTACTATATGTTTCAATCAGTGAAAGCAAATCATCCGGGTGGACTTTGTCAATTTTGTTGATGACAAGAAAAGCCGGGGTTGATGTCTCTTTTAAACGCTCAATAATAAACTCTTCTCCAGGTCCAAACGCTTCTGCCGCATCCACTACATACAAAATGAGATCGACTTCCTTCAACGTATTTTGTGCCACTTTCATCATAAAGTCCCCAAGCTTATGCTTCGGTTTGTGAATTCCTGGTGTATCAATAAAAACAATCTGAGCATCATTGCTTGTATAAACACCCTGAATTTTGTTCCTTGTCGTTTGTGGCTTATCAGACATAATCGCAATTTTTTGCCCAATGACATGGTTTATTAATGTGGACTTCCCAACATTCGGACGTCCAATAATGGAAACAAAACCTGATTTAAACCCCTGTTCTTGATTACTCATTCAAATCCTCCGCTGTAAATGCACCTGGCAATAATTCTGAAACAGTCATTTCTAATACATCATTTTGCAAATTCGTTAAATAAACCTTCGTTTCTGGTGAGCAAAGCTCTACCATCACTTGTCTACACGCACCACAAGGTGGAACAGGTCGCTTGGTATCCGCCACAACCGCAACAGCCTTAACCTCACGATTCCCTTCAGAATAAGCCTTAAAAAGGGCTGTCCGCTCTGCGCAGTTCGTTAAACCATAAGAGGCATTTTCAATGTTTGCGCCCCGATAAACCGTGCCGTCCTGCATCAAAAGGGCAGCGCCGACTTGAAATTTCGAATAAGGGACATAGGCCTGCTTTCTTGCTTCTTTTGCTTCATTAATTAGCTCTTGTTTATCCACGGTTATCATCCTTTTCGTTTATGAAATCACACGACGTCTTGGTCTCTCTGGCATTGCCTTAGCACTCTTCATTTTTCAATCATGCAGCTATGATAAAGTTTACCCTAGCTTCTTAGCTGTCAACAATTTTTATGTTTTAAGAGACCCTTCACAACGACAACGCTCCCATCCAAGCGTATGAAAATGAGAAATAAGAAAGGAGTGCAGGTATAAAGATCAACAGACCAATGATGACCGCAAAAATACTATAGACAAACACTGCAGCTGCTGCAATATCCTTCGCTCTCTTTGCATGGGGATGATACTCCTCTGTAACAAGGTCAACGGTTCGTTCAATAGCTGTATTCATAATTTCTAACGCAAACACCCCTGCGATAACCAGGAGCAGAACAAGCCAATGGCTCACGGGAATTGACAACGCAAAAGCCATGCAAAAAACAATCAAACTAAGAATCAAATGGATTTGCATATTTTGCTCGTACTTTACGACATAGGTTAAACCAGTCCAAGCATAGCCAAAAGAACGGAGCAGGCGTCGAAACCCTCGTTTGTTCCTATCTTGTAAGCCCATAAGCAGTTAAAATGTCCTCTTGTCTAGAAAACATTTCTTTTTCCTCTTCCTCTGTCATATGATCATAACCGAGTAGATGCAAAAAGCCATGTACGACTAAAAAGCCTAACTCTCGATGAAAGGAATGACCATATTCCTCTGCCTGCTCATGGGTCCGCGGGATGGAAATAATAATATCTCCGAGCACGTTCGGTGTATCTGCATCAATAATATCTAGCTCGTCTTCACCCATTTCATTTAAAGCAAAGGAAATTACGTCTGTCGGCGCGTCCTTGCCACGATATTCACGATTGATTTCCTGTATTTGCTGATCATCAACAAATGAAATGGAAAGCTCAAGTTCTCCGTCCAGTCCTTCTACGGTTGCTGCTGTCTCAAGTATTTGACGAATTAACACTTCATCACTTTCTGTTAATGTGCCTGTTTCATCAATCATATCGATCTCAAGTTTCATCATTTATCCTTTCCTTTCGGGTCCTCTGGGTATTCAATTCGCTCATGGAAGGTTCCTTTTAACGTTTCACAAATCGACACTGCAATTTTGTCTAAATCCCGCAATGTCAGATCAGCTTCATCAAATTGTCCATCTTCTAAGCGATCGGCAATGATTTTACGCACCATCGCTTCAATTTTATCAGGACTAGGCTTAGATATGGAACGAACCGCTGCTTCTACACAGTCAGCAATCCCAACAATGGCTGCAACCTTAGATTGTGCTTTCGGTCCCGGATATCTAAATTGTGCTTCAGGAATCGGATGCTCCGCTTCCTGACTCGCTTTGTGATAAAAATACTTTAACAGCGTTGTTCCATGGTGCTGTTCTGCAATATCAATGATTTCCTTAGGCATTTTGTATTCACGAAGCATGTCAGCCCCGTCATATGGATGGGCAATAATGATCGTTTTACTAAGCTGTGGAGAAATTTTATCATGAGGATTCTCCATTTTCATTTGATTTTCGATAAAAAAATGAGGTCTTTTCGTTTTACCCAGATCATGGTAATAAGCCCCGACCCGTGCAAGTAGCCCATTCTCGCCAATGGTTTCACACGCTGCCTCTGCCAAATTACCTACTACCACACTATGGTGGTACGTACCTGGTGCTTCTGTCAATATTTTTCTTAACAACGGATGATTTGGATTGGACAGTTCAATTAGCTTTGACGTTGATAAAATTCCAAAGCCAGCCTCAAAAAATGGCATGAGACCTAACGTCAAGACGGCAGCCAAAAATCCAGACGCAAAAGCAAAACTAACATGAAACCCTAATTCAATCCAGCTTGTTTGAACAGTCTTCATCATGAGTAAAGCAACAATCGTCAAAATATTAACGAGCGAAACAAAAAGTCCAGCTCCAAGAATTCGAGTTGTTACCCGTGTCGATTTCTCTAGAAAATATACACCTGCAAACGAGCTAAAGAGAATGTAAATTCCATACGTAAAATTAAACGTACCAACCGTCGCATTGTTAAAAATCACACTACCAATTACGGCAAATAGTATGCTTGAGAACACTGCAACTCTCGGATGAATGAGCATCGTAAGGAGCATCGTTCCAATCGCAACAGGCATAATGAGACCGATCGCTTGAATATCTGAAAGCTCAAGTAAAGCACTTAGCTTCATGACAACCAAGGTGACGATAAAAATAAGCATATACATCAGCAAGTGGCTGTTGTTGTTTTGGATTGATGTCTTTGATTCTTTTAAATAATATGCAAGCATTCCTGTTAGTAAAAAGACGAGAATAGCTAGCCCTATATAAGGATAAGGATTAAAGGTATCATCTAATAACCCAACAAGCCTTAGCTGCTCATAAACCTCATGGTTAATCATTTCTCCTTCTTTGACAAGCAGCTGCCCTTCTCGTATGTACACAGGCTCGACTGCCTCTAACGCTTCTTGACGCAATCGTTCAGTGGCTGTATTTTCGTAAATATAATTTGGGATAATCGCAAATTGAGCAATTTCGACCATGGCATTCGTTAAGCGATTACTCACTGTAGAGATGGCAATCTTATCCGTTACCGACTCTTTCGCTTCCTCTAACCTATTGACCGAAATGGAATCGCTCATTACCTCATAAACTGCGTTTGTTGTCGTTTCTCTTGCAATTTGCAATTGTGATTCCGAAGCTTCCAGCAAAGTACGGATCGTTTCTTCTGAAATATCATTGCTAGCTTCTGAAGAAAGGTCTTCCTGCACCCGTTGTACTTTTTCCTCGATGGATGGTTCTGTGTTTGTAGCATCCTCGTCTGCCTCTTCTGAGACTCTCGTTACAAGGTCAAAAATATCGTTCACCATTCCAACCTGAAACTGAGTATATTCACGCTTTTGAGCATAGACTGGACGAATGGAATTAAGCACTTCATTCCGTTTTATTTCAGTTGCTTCCCGATTTTCGATTGTTATCGGTGAACGAATATCCTGTTCAGCTATGGAGGATAGCTGAATATCAAGCTTATCAGGAATGACATTTCCAAGCATAAAAAAATACATGGTTAACGCTAATAACAGAAACATGATTCCACGAAGATAACGGTGGTTCCGAATCCGTTTCCACCACTTTTGCTGATCGATCGGTGATTGCCTATTCACCTATTCCCACCTCAAATTCATCCAAATCACTAAATAGGTAACGTTATTCCTTCTTTTTATACATTTTCACGCTTTCTTAAATGTAAAAGCATTGAATTGGAACAGAAAAACCCTCAGCTAAAGAGGGTCACTTTTGCGTCCTGTCTATCTAGTTATGCTACGAGCATCAAGAATTTTCTTTCTCTTCGTAAGCATTCAGGATTCTCTGCACAAGAGTGTGACGGACAACATCTGCTTGCTGTAAATAAATGAACCCTATTTCTTGAATATTTTTAAGCACCTGAATTGCAATTTTTAAACCAGACTGCTTTCCTTTAGGTAAATCGATTTGTGTTAAATCTCCGTTAATCACCATTTTTGAACCAAAGCCCAACCGGGTGATAAACATTTTCATCTGTTCTGGCGTGGTATTCTGTGCTTCATCTAAGATAACAAAAGCATCATCAAGTGTACGTCCTCTCATATAAGCGAGTGGTGCAACCTCAATCGTACCACGCTCCATCAATCGGGTCGTTTGTTCAACACCTAAAACATCATGAAGAGCATCATAAAGCGGCCGTAAATATGGATCGACCTTCTCTTTTAAATCACCTGGAAGAAACCCAAGGCTTTCTCCAGCTTCAACTGCCGGCCTTGTGAGCACAATGCGCTTCACATTTCCTTCTTTTAAAGCCGTCACTGCCATAACAACTGCTAAATAGGTCTTACCAGTTCCAGCAGGTCCAATGCCAAATATCATATCTCGCTGTTTTATCATCGTAACATAATGTCGTTGCCCCAATGTTTTTGCACGTATGACTTTACCTTTTACATTTGTTGCGATTTTTTGATCATAAATTTCCGATAGTTCATCAAGCTGATCTCGTTCAGCGAGTTGGACGGCATAGACAACATCTCGCTCAGAAATAGATACCCCTTTGCGAATCAGTTGAATAAGAGCATACAAAACGCGTTGCACAAGCTCAACCTGTGTATCGTCCCCAGAAACAGATACCCCTTCGCCCCGTGTCACAATTGAAACCTGTAAGTGTTCCTCCAATTGTTTCAAATGGGCGTCATGAGGACCAAATAATGCTTGTGTTTCATTTGTATTCTTTGTTTCTAACTGAATCAGTTTTATTTCTGACAATAATCTCAATCTCCTTGAATGATCGGCATCTCCGATGTAATATCTTCAATAACTTGGTAGTGAATCTTTAATTTAACTTTACCATTCTCGACGCTTTGGTGCAAAACTTTTTCGCCCCGAACCACTGCATCTTCAGGAATTCTCTTTAAGAGCTCGTTTTTTGCCACTTCCATTGCTTTTTCCTTCGCCTGCTCCTTTGAATACTCTCGCTCAAACGTGCTTGCTTCAGCAATTTTCTTATTTTTGTATTGAATCGGTAAAGTCCACCTAAACAAGTGAATATCTTTTGTTTCTTCTAACTCCCTAAAATCAACAAAGTCGTGTTTACCTAACCCCCAAACGGGAACATCAAATCCGAAGAATGAAAGCTTATGCGTAACAACCGAATTGCCAGTTAAAGTTGAAAAGGTGCTTTTTAATGGAATGGTTACATCAGATAAATACCAAATTTCCCCCAAGACTGTTGCAACTGCAGGGACAAGCTCTGTCTTACCCTCTCTACCAATAAATCCTGAAACAAGCATGTCTCCTTTTTGGACGTAATCATTCGGCTTGACAAGCGCTTGCCCATGTTCAACAAATACATCATGAATAATCGCTTTTCGTTTCGCAACTAAGTGTCTCGGACTAACCTGCTCAGCTTCTTCAGGTAGTAGCTGCTGAACAACTTCAAACTGATAGGTTGTCCCATTTTGTCGAACCCCTACCCACGTTGCATCCCGTATCCTTTCTGTCACATCTCTTTGAATCTCTTCCACGCTTGGCAATGAAAAATGGAAGGCTCCACGCTTTACACCCATTTCAGAAACAACTTGGCGAAGCTCGTGCTCTACCTCTGGCGAAGCCCCATTGATTTCAATTTTCCAAACGATATTGGAAAGAATAAGAATGAGAGCGATACATAGCATCATTCCTCCAACAAAGCCTATTTGCTGAAGCATTTTTTGTAGGAGGAACGGCAAGCCTCTACGTTCCGTAAATGTCACTTTACAGCTTGTTATTCTAAGTAACGGACGAATTCGTTTTGCGTCTTCTAAGTCCATATAACAAATAATCCGGTCCTCTCCAACCCGTTTTATCGTCCAAATTGAAACATTATTATCAATGCAACGATTTAAAAATCGTTCACCATGTGCCCCATCAATTCGAACCCGTACATAGCCCTTAAGCAAATGAGCCCAATTGTTCTTCATCCTTACTCCCCCTTATCGAACCAATAGAAACCAATCTGGGCACAAATACTTCATTGGTTCACCAATTTGAACTGAAGCTTCATCCCCTTTTCCACCGAAAAAGCCGACTTATTCTTTTACATAGAGCACTTGATCAATGCGCCCTTCAAGCATTAATTCTTCAGGTAATATCGTTTTAATGACAAAGTGGTCACCACGAATAAGAAGCTGTCCTTGCTTCAATAAAAGCCTCAGCTCTTGATTAGAAAATCGGAGTACCCCCCGATGATTTTCAATATAAATATGTAATTGCCCGATCATCGTAATACGGGGTAAATCCATCATGACATCGGCAGGGAAATCCAATTGATTGGTCATCCATTTCTTTAATTGCTGTCTCATTTTTTTCACGATGCCATCCCCCTCTCCTTTCATTTTTATGAGGGGAAGAAGTGGGTTATCACTACATTTCCATTAAGATGAGCATTGTTACGCTCATAACCTATAATCTAATAATCCTTGGTAAAGCAAATAATCTGTAAAAGGCTCGCTTACGAAAGAAGTCTAGATGTCAAAAAGTCACATTCCTTAAAGACAGAAAAGAGGCTGGGACAAAAGAGTTTTTATTGAAGAGAAATCCGAACGTCATGATCGTTGCTGCATAGCAATCGCTTCGGACATATCCTTCGCTTTCCGCGGGCGGCTGG
>NZ_ANNK01000113.1 GCF_000334155.1 Halalkalibacterium ligniniphilum
TCTACGTATATATCCTCCGCTAAGGTTGTGCATTGTTCGCATGTTCAATCATACACGTTAGTTACGTCCCAGCCTCATTTCCTTAAAGACAGAAAACCCGTGTAGAGCACGTACTGTACACTCCACACGGGTTTTTGCTTATTATTTTATTCGGCGAGGCCCACTGAATGATTGATGAGGGTTGCGTGAGCGCGGGCGACCAAGCACCTCGGCCCAAACAACTGCTTTCATTACCTCTTTGTTAGAAAGGTTATTTAAGTTGAGATCAAGGCTATCTCGTTTCTTATCTTTTGAAATGGCTCTATCGAATGATGAAACCTTATCACTAAGCTGTCTTGATGTCTCTTGCTTTTTTTCTTTTGCCTCTTCATAGCGGTCATAAAGCGCCTGTTGCTTGTTAATGCTCGCTTGCAGCTCTTGATCTCCCACAGAGGGAGGCTCAAATTCATAGCGCTCAGCTTGAGCTGTTGACTGAGGATGAGGATTACGCTCAGGCTCTGCTGCTTCTTGACGAAAAATCTCCCGCCAATCAATCTCTTGCTCCTCTCGCCTAGGAGATTGATTGTTTTGTCCTTGGCGAGGTCGTTGCTGCTGTTGCCCCCGTTTTTTTTGCTGCTCTTCTCCTCCATTTGCCATCCGAGTAAAAAAGCTATACAAGCCCCCAATAATCAATAGAAAGAAAAATAGATTCGCCATAATAAATTCGAACAAAGCTTCCACTTGTCAACACACCTCCTTTTTAAATAAGAGAGGCGTCATTATTGGTCACGTTTTTCACTTTGCTGATCGTCACCAGTCGCCTTACTAATCGAACCACGCATGTCTGTATCTGCCATCACATTTTGATAGTTCATATAGTCCATGACACCCATGTTTCCTTTACGCAATGCTTCAGAAAGGGCCATCGGAACTTCTGCCTCAGCCTCCACAACCTTCGCGCGCATTTCTTCGACACGAGCCTTCATCTCTTGTTCTTGCGCAACGGCCATTGCACGGCGTTCTTCTGCTTTCGCTTGAGCAATCTTCTTATCTGCTTCCGCTTGGTCTGTCTGAAGCTCAGCACCAATGTTTTTACCGACATCAATGTCTGCAATATCAATTGAAAGGATTTCAAAAGCCGTACCAGAATCTAAGCCTTTAGACAAAACCGTTTGAGAAATCATATCCGGGTTTTCAAGTACGTCTTTATGGTCATTTGCTGAACCGATTGTCGAGACGATCCCTTCACCGACACGTGCAATCACTGTTTCTTCACCAGCACCCCCGACAAGTCGGTCGATATTGGCACGCACCGTAATTCTTGCTTTCGCTTTTACTTCGATCCCGTTCATCGCCACACCAGCGATAAAAGGGGTTTCAATTACTTTAGGGTTAACGCTCATTTGCACCGCTTCAAGAACATCACGACCAGCAAGGTCAATCGCAGCAGCACGCTCAAAGCTCAATTCAATGTTCGCACGTTGTGCCGCAATCAATGCATTAACAACACGGTCAACATTACCTCCTGCAAGATAATGTCCTTCTAGACGGCTTGTATTTAAATCAAGTCCTGCTTTTACTGCCTTAATTAACGGGTTAACAACACGTGCAGGGATGACCCGGCGGAGTCTCATTCCAACCAGTTCAAAAATACCAATTTTCACACCTGCTGCCAGTGCTGAAATCCAGAGCATAACTGGCACAAAAGTAAATAACACAGCCAAGGCAATAATAATTATTCCTAGAATAATAATTAAACCCAAATCCAAAGAACCCATAATATTTCTTCCTCCTTTTTATGATTCGGCCTTCACTTCACGCACAACAATCCGAGAGCCTGACGTGTAAACGACCTTTATTTTCCTACCCCGTTCAATATATCCTCCTTCAGAAACGACGTCAAGGCGCTCATCACCAAAAACACCTGATCCAGAAGGACGAAGTGGGGTTAAAGACTCCCCTTCTAACCCGACAATCTCACTTCTTGTCACATTTGAAATATAGCCTTTTTCGCTGCTTGTTGAATCGGTCAAAATCATCTTTTTCCAAGGGCCACGTGTTCCAAAATAACGGAAAGTAATGATTGAAACAACAGTTGTAATTACTGCGGAAATAAGAATCGAAACCGTCATCCAAGCGGTAGAAAAGGAAGCAAGTAACATACCACCAATGATCCCAGCAATTCCTAAAATACCGAAAATACCAAAGCCAGGGACAAACACTTCCACAAGGATGAGTAGAAACCCAACAACAAACAAAATAATGGCCTCAAAGCCAGCAAAACCAGCAATCAAATGCCCGAAGAAAAAGAGCAACAAGGCGGAGATCCCCATAATGCCTGGTACCCCAAATCCTGGTGAGTAAAGCTCAAGAACAAGTCCTAAGCTACCGATAGATAGCAAAATTGGAATAATAATCGGATTTGTTACAAAGCGGGCAATTTGCTCAGCAAAGCTTACTTCCATCTCTTGTTCAAACGCATTTTCAAGCTCTAAAAACTCAAGAAGCTCTCCTCGATCGGCTGCAATGGCTTCGGCATACCCTACTTCAAGAGCTTGACTAGCCGTCAAAGTTAGCAGACTCTCGCTTGTCACCCCTAATTCAGGAATTTCGATGCTTCGATCAGCCATTGCCAAAGCATACTTAGGATCCCGGTCATTCAGTTCAGCAGCGGCACTCATTTCTGCTAGCCAATAAGATTGGGTTTTCTCATCAGCTGCGTTACCTGCACCATCAATGACAGCCGCTGAACCCATTGTTGCACCTGGTGCCATTACAATTTGATCGGCGTTGAGAGCAATGTAAGCACCTGCAGAAATGGCATCGTTTGTTACATAGGCAGTAATAGGAATCTCTGTATTGCGCATAATATTTGCCATATTATTTGCCGCATCAACGCGACCACCTGGGGTATTGATCTCCAGTACGATGTGGTCTGCCCCTTCTTCAACTGCAGATGTTATCGAACGTTGTAAAAATGCTTCTAGGCCACGCTCCACTTCCTGCTCGACAGGAATGTAATAGACAAGTGATTGATCCAATGTTCGCATTTCACCTTGGGCCAAAAGCTGAAACGGAAGTAATAAAAAAGCGATAAGGATGCAGGCAATAAAACCTAACATCCGAGCATTGCGTCTCATTTCATTCACCCTCCCCCTTTCTTAATGAGTGATACTTCCTTTTACGTTATGTAGTGACAAAAGGTTTCACGATTTTTAATTTATAACCGTTTATTCTAAAAAGGTTGCTTACTCCTATTGTACCGAACAAAGTGCTAAAAAGAAAAACATTATGGGTAAATTTCTATGAGAAATAGGGATCACGTCTGTTAAAATTAAAGAGGTCTAAAAGCATCACAAGTCAATCACTTGCCCAGCACAAAAAGCAACCCGTCCTTCCCAAGACGAATTGCCGCTGTGACTTCGTTAATATAAAGCTTTAAAGTACATATTCTTCTAGCGTTGACTTTACGAAAAGATCATCAACCGCTAGCTTATTTTTAATTAATCCTTGTTCATAGGAATAGGTTACAAATGCTTCGAGCGTCGCGCGATTTTGCTCTAAACCGTACGGCCAAAAGTCTTCACCCATAATTTCTTTCGTTCGTTCAATCTCTGAAACCAACCACGGTAGCGTCACTTTCAACGCGGCAGTTTGATGAAAGCCCTCATAGATTTTTTCCTTTGACTCAACAAACGCTTTATATAGGTTTGCAGCTACCCAAGGATTTTTTTCTAATATTTCGTCTTTGATCGCCACAACATGCATGATCGGGAAAATTCCCGTTTTCTTAAAATACTC
>NZ_ANNK01000114.1 GCF_000334155.1 Halalkalibacterium ligniniphilum
CTTGTCACCCCTAATTCAGGAATTTCGATGCTTCGATCAGCCATTGCCAAAGCATACTTAGGATCCCGGTCATTCAGTTCAGCAGCGGCACTCATTTCTGCTAGCCAATAAGATTGGGTTTTCTCATCAGCTGCGTTACCTGCACCATCAATGACAGCCGCTGAACCCATTGTTGCACCTGGTGCCATTACAATTTGATCGGCGTTGAGAGCAATGTAAGCACCTGCAGAAATGGCATCGTTTGTTACATAGGCAGTAATAGGAATCTCTGTATTGCGCATAATATTTGCCATATTATTTGCCGCATCAACGCGACCACCTGGGGTATTGATCTCCAGTACGATGTGGTCTGCCCCTTCTTCAACTGCAGATGTTATCGAACGTTGTAAAAATGCTTCTAGGCCACGCTCCACTTCCTGCTCGACAGGAATGTAATAGACAAGTGATTGATCCAATGTTCGCATTTCACCTTGGGCCAAAAGCTGAAACGGAAGTAATAAAAAAGCGATAAGGATGCAGGCAATAAAACCTAACATCCGAGCATTGCGTCTCATTTCATTCACCCTCCCCCTTTCTTAATGAGTGATACTTCCTTTTACGTTATGTAGTGACAAAAGGTTTCACGATTTTTAATTTATAACCGTTTATTCTAAAAAGGTTGCTTACTCCTATTGTACCGAACAAAGTGCTAAAAAGAAAAACATTATGGGTAAATTTCTATGAGAAATAGGGATCACGTCTGTTAAAATTAAAGAGGTCTAAAAGCATCACAAGTCAATCACTTGCCCAGCACAAAAAGCAACCCGTCCTTCCCAAGACGAATTGCCGCTGTGACTTCGTTAATATAAAGCTTTAAAGTACATATTCTTCTAGCGTTGACTTTACGAAAAGATCATCAACCGCTAGCTTATTTTTAATTAATCCTTGTTCATAGGAATAGGTTACAAATGCTTCGAGCGTCGCGCGATTTTGCTCTAAACCGTACGGCCAAAAGTCTTCACCCATAATTTCTTTCGTTCGTTCAATCTCTGAAACCAACCACGGTAGCGTCACTTTCAACGCGGCAGTTTGATGAAAGCCCTCATAGATTTTTTCCTTTGACTCAACAAACGCTTTATATAGGTTTGCAGCTACCCAAGGATTTTTTTCTAATATTTCGTCTTTGATCGCCACAACATGCATGATCGGGAAAATTCCCGTTTTCTTAAAATACTCTTTTTCTGCCGCTACATGATCCGAGAAAAGTCGCGACACATTCGGTGAACCTTTTAGGAAGCAGGATGGGGCTCTTGGGGCGATAAAGGCATCAATTTCACCAGATTCTAACATTTCATTCAATGTTTGATCGTCTCGAATCGGCTCGATACTAATTGAAGATGGTAAATCAAGCTTGATTTTTTCAACACGCCCTGCTTTCTCCTGTCCACCCGTGAACCATTGAACACTTGATGGCGACACGCCGTACTCATGGTGGAGAATCCCACGAATCCATACACACGCCGACAGCTGATACTCAGGAATCCCAATCCGTTTTCCAATCAAGTCGGCAGGCTCTTTGATTCCTGCATGGTTATTGATATAAATCCCAGAGTGTCTGAAGGACCTTGACATAAAGACAGGAATGGCTGAAAAATTCGGAAAGCCGCGGTCCCGAGCGATTAAATAGGAAGAAAAGGACAACTCTGCAACATCGAACTCTTGGTGACGCATCATTCGCCAAAACGTTTCTTCCACAGGCATGTTCAGCCAATTAAGCTCAATTCCCTCCGCTTTTACCGTGCCATCCGTTAAGGCACGTATCCGATCATAATCCCAGCAGCCGAATGATAACTTTAATTTTGTCATGACACAATACCTCCGCTACACTTCGAGTTTGTATAAAGCCTTATCTCAATCAATGTTGAACATTCCATAAGCTTACAAGAAATAGTAAATACCCATTGCAACGACAAAAACAAAATAAATCGTTGTTGTAAAAATAGACGTATAGATAATGGAAAGCTTCCAGCTTTCCTTTGAAATCCACTTAAGATAAAGAAAAAAGGAGATGGCCGTTGCCCAAATCATACTCGTAAAAAAGATCAAAATAACAAACAACACCATCCACCCAATAAAAAGAAATCGTTTGCCTAGTCCTTTTAGAATTTCTGCATCATCCTCTAAGTCTTTATTTAAGAAAGGAATCGCTCTTCTTATACCAGGCACCAGATCTAATAGAAATTGTACACCAGAGAAAACCAATAAAATAAACCCAACGATTCTCGGGACAAGAATGACATTTCCTTGCATATCGCTAGAATTGACGAGAAGGACAGCCGCAAAAAGAAAAATGAAAAATGAAAAAATACTTCTCTCATTAATTGTTATCATAGATTCACCCCTCCCTCTTTCACACTACGCACTTTCTTTTTAATGAGCGGTAAAGCGAGGGAAATAATTGTAAGTATAAGTAAGATTACTGCAATTGGTCGTGTGAAAAAACCACTTACGCCAAAAGAAACCATCGTTTGATGGTAGGAGGATTCAACAAGTCCCCCAAGAACTAAAGCAATCGTAAGAGCAATCGCTGAATAGGAGAATTTACGCATATACATTCCAATTACTCCAAAAAGTAAGGCTATAACCACATCCCATGGGTTACCATTTAACGCATATGCACCGACTAAAGAAATTCCAATAACCCCTGGAGCCATTAATGAGCCACGAACTTTTGTTATAAAGACAAGGCGTGTTCCAATTAACAGCGCAACCGCCAATGCGACAACTTTACTAACAATCCCAGCTGCTATAAGAAAATAAGTCATGTCAAGATTTCTCGTTAACATTTCTGGCCCAGGAGCTAACCCATGCATAATAAGGCCCCCTATAAATACAGCCATCGCAGCACTCCCTGGAATCCCAAAAGCGAGTGTTGGAAGTAATGCTCCACCGTCTTTGGCATCATTTGCTGCCTCAACAGCAATGACCCCTTCAATGGCGCCCTTCCCAAATTTTTCTGGAGTCTTTGACATCTGAACAGCCGTCCCATATGCCATAAAGCTAGCAACGACTCCACCGACACCTGGAACTATCCCTATAAAAAAGCCTGTTAAGCACGATCGCAAAAATAGCCAATAGTTTTTAACAAGCGCTGCAACTCCTTCACGTACGCCTCTATCTTTTACTTTTAATTCTTTCGCAATGGCCGTTTTTTTAGAATAAAGATCGAAAGCTTCTGTAATGGCAAACAAACCAATAATAACAGGGATAATCGCTATCCCATCCCAAAGATAGGTGGTTTCAAATGTAAATCGCGGGCTTCCTACCGTCGGATCTGTCCCTATAAAAGCAAGCATTAGACCAAACAATGCTGAAATTAGGGCTCGAAACACATTCCCTTTTGTTACAACAGCAATAATAGTTAGCCCAAAAACGGCTAACATAAAAAATTCCGGATAGGAAAACGCCATAACTAACTGTCTGGCAACAGGAATTAATAGCGCTAACAAGATAAAGCCGATTATTCCACCTATTGCCGAGCATAACACAGCTACTGTAATCGCCATGCCACCCTTACCTTGCTGCGCCAACGGGAAACCATCAAAAGTGGTTGCGGCGTTTGAGGCTTCGCCAGGGGTGTTAATTAAGATCGCTGTAATCGACCCACCATAGGTCACTGTTCCATAGGCTGCTAGTAACAAAACAATTGCTTCTTGTGCGCTCATACCAAATGTAATGGGAATAAGAAGAGCTAAGGCAACACCCCCGCCAAGTCCTGGTAATGTTCCTATTACTAAACCTAATAGAACACCGCATAACATGAGCAACATGAGTTCCCATGTAAATAAAGCACCAAATTGTGATAGAAATGCCAAATTACCCACCTCCTATATCCAACATTTAAATATCTGTAAAAAAAAATGAAAGGGTAGGGAATACGCTTCCAATACCCTTTCAAAGGTCTTATTGTTGACTATATAACTCATCAACAATACTTTGGAATTTTGTAAACCCACTTAATGCACTTTCAGCAATCTCTGCTGAGCCTTCAGCATCTAAGTAGAAAACTGTTCTCTCCATTCTTTCCATTTGCTCATGAAACTCAGGATCTTCGATTGCGTTCTTAATCGCTTCTTCCAACGTTGCCCTTATATCCTCTGGTAATTCCGGTGGAGCACCAATTAAACGCTGTGCATTAAAGCCCTCGTTGATTTCTGGTGATAGTCCAATGTCAGATGGGATTGGAACGTCTGGAAAATCAGGATGGTGCTCATCCCCATAAAAGATCAGTGGCTTAAGATCACCACTTGCTACATATTGATAAACACTTTCATAGGAGCTCCAAATAATATCCGCATCTCCACGGATAACAGATAATGCTGCTTCACCCGTCCCCTGATGATTCAAAGGTTCCCAGTCAATCCCTAACTCACTAAGTGTCACCGCTCCAGCAATTGTATCTTGGGACTGTAGACCTTTCGTCGATACAACGTATTTTTTATTTGTGTCTAAATCTTCAATTGAGTTGTAGGGACTTGATTCACTCACTAGAGCGATATTGTTATCAGCAGAAACACGGCCTAACCACGAAACTGTCCTTAAATCATAGGCAACATTTTGAGACACTTGAGTCGGCGCTAAGCCATTAACATTATAGATGCCAATCACATATCCATCTGGCTTAGCATTTTGAACAAAGTTGGCAGCTGTTACACTCCCTGCACCAGGCATATGACGGACAAGAACGTTCACATCGTTTGGCAAATGCTTTTCAATAAATGGTGCTAGCGCTTGAGCGTAATCACTATATCCTCCTCCCGGATTGTAGCCAACCACAAACTCAATATCCTTTGTAGGGTAATCATTCGCTGAACCTTCCCCTGCGGTGTCATTCGCACTTGAAGAATTACAGGCAGCCATTAATAATAAAAGCATAAAACAGGAGATAGCCAGTAAACTGCGACAATAAAGTGTCTTCATAGATCTTCCTCCTAAATAGTAGTTTGTTGCCCTTTTGTATACGCTTTCAATTCACTTTAAAATTTTAATGGGTTAATAGAGAACGTTGTAATGCAAAAAACGCGGCTATTTTGTTAGCCTTTGTCATCATTTGAAACTTGGTACGATAAATACACTTCCCTTCTTTCCCTTGCAGATTCTAACACAGCCATACAGACCTCTAAATTCGCTCTGCCCCATTCACCATCGTGAATCGCCTTCTTCCCATGAACAACTGCATTATAAAGTTCTGCAATCATCGCATCTCTTCCTGTTTCGTCATTCAAGGTAATTTCATATTTTTCTTCTTCTCCGTACACATAGATCCCATTGGGAGATTGACGAATATCTCCTCGTTCGCAGCTCACAATTGTTAAGCCAAAAAATGGCTGATGGTGCTTTTCTTCAGCATATTTTTTTGCCTTCGAACCACCATATCCTTTTTGACTTTTTAATTCTTGTTCTGCCTCTGGATTAGAAAGGTTTCTGATCGCTAGACGTGAGTGGCCGTATTTTGCCGACTGAACTGAAGGCCCTCCTTCACCAATGCCAAATGTTAATTCTGTTGAATGAAAGTGATCATATCCATTGTAAACAGCGGTTGCCGCTGTACCGTTTTCAAACTCAAGAAAAACAGCATGAGCCCCTTCAGTCGGTCGCTCTTCATCCCAAGCCCCAGTCATGGCACGGACGCTTCTTAGTAAGCCCCCACCAAGATAACGAATAATATCAAACTGGTGCGAACCTTGACGATACGTAATACCGCCCCCTAGCTCTGTATTCAGCTCATCTGGGGTTCTTGGACGGTAGATCCAGTCGTTAAAATACCAATTATTAATCATCTTTACTTCGCCTAATTCTCCACTTTTAATAACCTCTCTCATTTTTTGAATGGGCGGCTCAAAACTGTGGGAATGACCAACAATTAACTGAACACCATTTTTCTTTGCCAATTCAATCAACATTGTAGATTGTTCCAACGTAACAGCCATTGGTTTTTCCACAATCACATGCTTTTTAAGCTCTAAAGCTGCTTGAACATGTGAGGCATGTAATTCTGTCGGGCTGGCAATGTACACGGCATCAACGACATCACCTTTACACATCTCTTCCACATTAAAAAACGTATCAGCATTAAAATCTTTTGCAAATTTCTCCAGTCGTTCTTTGCTTCTCCCGCAAGCTGCTGTTACGGAAACATGTGGATGTTTTTTGATCGCAGGTAGCAATGAGCTACCTGCGTTACCTAAGCCAACAATTCCAATTTTTATTTCAGGGAGATCACTTCTAGAACCGTGCATCATCCTTATCCCTCTCTATCTATTCATCGATTTCAGTCGTTGTAACTTTTAGAACCTTTGTAATTTCACCTCTCCATCCACACTCGTGACACCAGCAAAAATAAATGTCTTGCTCAGAGTTCCAATATTCCAAAACAAAACTTTTATCCTCCTGTAAGGCATTACCACAATATGGGCAATAATAAATGTTTGGTTGATAATACTCATTTAATTGTTTAATGCTGCTTGGAAGTCTTTGTTGTTTGGCTTTTAATTGCTCCGCCATATGCCCTCCTCCTCGTAAAAGATGCTTTGCTCCCTTTGAAAGCTCATTTTAAAGATTACCGTCCGTTCTCATTCATTTTGAGAGAACGTCTTCTCAAATCCGAAGGAGGCTACATTTTCACTTTTTCTTTTTCGTAAAACTCAATAAGTTCTTCTACAATCGGAGAGAACCTCGTTTGGAAGCGCTTTGTAATCACCCCAAACCCATCACTATAATGATGCTTTTTCTTTTCTAATGGTAGTTCAATAAATTGATTTTTTGCTTCGTCACGGATCACACCGATCGGATCTTCTCCCCGCTCTACCTTATTGATTTGTTCATTTAACATTTGTCGGAAAAGGATAACTCCTTTATCTGTTGTTCCGAGCTTTTCATCTGTCCGATCAGCGATTGGGCCTTGAGTAATCCAGCACATGATATCCTGACCGTCAATATAGTCAACAAGATAGTCTCCGTTTTCATCCAAATAAGGAACCTCATAAAGAGGAACGTCCTTAAGCGCCTCTGGAATAGTTACTTCAGGCTCTTGAGCATATGCTTGATACCAAACATGCCAAGTTGTATGGTCATCCACTGGAATTCTCATTTGAAACGCATAGCTTCCTTCGCCGCCTGTTCCGCCAACAGCAAGGATATATGGAAAGACAATGGGATGGCCAACTTTCCAATCATCACTGTCTTCAGACTGACCTTCAAACAAACGGCGCTTTACAATGCCATACTCAAATGTATCAAAGGCAATTTTTTTATGATGGCGGATAAATGCATTACTTGTTGCCTCTCCACGCTGTTCCTTTACAAAGTTATCGAAGTGACCGTGAAGCCATTCTGTGTGCGCTGGATCAAGGGAGTTTTCCATTACTTGAACCCAATTAACTGGAAGTGTTGCATGACCAATCATACGAATGGCATTTTCGGCTACAAAGCCATCGAATTTCGGTAAAAGTGGTGCTGGTTTTGGACCTAAGTAGCCCCAAATCAATCCGCCTAGCTCCTGAACCTCATACGCATTGATTTTTACTCGATTTTTAAATGTGCTTGTTTCAGGCTCATTCGGCTGGTCCGTACAATTTCCCTTATTATCGAAACACCACCCATGGTATGGACAGCGAATCCCTTCTTCATCAGGAAAACCTGTTGCTAGCGAAACGCCACGATGTGGACACCGTTCTTGTACCAACCCTAAATTGTTTGATTTGTCACGGAATAGGACTAAGTCTTCACCAAGCAATCGAACCTTTTTTGTGTACTTATTTTCCATCTCTGACGTAGCCGCAACGGGATACCAATAATGACGTAACACATTCCCCATCGGTGTTCCTGGTCCAACTTGAGTAATCTTTTTGTTTTGCGCTGCACTTATCATCTGAATTCCTCCTTAAGTCTGCGTAGTGTATTTATTTTCCGAGAATCCCTTTAAACACATTTTCCATATCAGCTTTCTCTTCGTAATAATTCCACACTTTTTGTACAATGCTTGGCGACCAAGCTGTCTCACTTGTTCGTCTATAATTGTCACCTTCTAACACCTTGTGCTTTGGATTTAAAAGTGCCGCATAATATAGCTTCTTCGCATGCTCCTCAACATAGACTGCGGTTGCAAAGGCTGATTTAATGTCGGTACTCACAACGACACTGCCATGGTGTCTTAATTGAATGACGGTGTCTTCTCCAAGTGCTTCAGCTAGCTTTTGCCCGACTTCTGAATAGTTAATCAAACTAGAGTCTTCAAAATAGGTAAACGCTTTCACGAATGAACCGATTGAAAACACAGGTTTAATCGGTATATCGGCAATTCCAAGTACAGTTTGCCAATGTGGGTGTCCATGACAGATGGATGAGACGTCCTTTCTCCGTTTATAAATTTCATTATGGATATGCAGTTCACTTGGCGGTTCTAACTCTCCCTCAACTAGCGTTCCATCCATATCACACATAACAATTTCTTCTACTGAGATAGACGCTCTGCTTGCTTTCCTCGCATTAATTAAAAAATACTCACTGTTTGGCACACGAACACTTACATGCCCATTCATATCAAGTAATTGTATGTTTTCTAGCATTCTTATTGATTTTGCTAACTCAAGCTTTAATTCGTTCATATCCTGATCCGTCAAATC
Source organism: Halalkalibacterium ligniniphilum (assembly GCF_000334155.1). GTDB lineage: Bacteria > Bacillota > Bacilli > Bacillales > Bacillaceae_D > Halalkalibacterium > Halalkalibacterium ligniniphilum. The sequence goes on from NZ_ANNK01000114.1 coordinate 8,664, forward strand.
GATTCCCCCTTTTTTAATCATCACACTTCATTTGTTTCATAATACGAAATTCATTTCTCAATATGAAACTTTATATGTATATTATCATCGTTTTTAACCATTTTCAATAGTCGGACAATAAAAAAAATTAAAATTAAATACATTTGTTGAGCAAAAAAAAATTGACCTCAACTAAACGTTGAAGTCACTTAAAAAGCTCCGATGAACGAACCTGTAAGCTTTATACTACTCAAGCTTATAACCTAACGACTCGGAAACACTATGTCCTGTTTTCACGACTTGTTCAATTAATAGCGGAATTCTGTCATCACTTAATCGCTGAAGGGGACCAGCAGCTGTTAATGAACCTACTAGCTGCCCTTTATAATCAAAAATAGGTGTTGCCACTGCAAATGAACCATCAACCCGCTCATTAATTACAACAGCATAGCCTTGCTGCTGAATTTCTGAAAGTTCTTGTTGGAGCTTATCTACGTCTTCTTCAATTAAGTTATTTTTGATGGCGTTTGTCAAGATGTGACGCTGTTCCTCAGGCTTAAGAGATCCTAATAAAACTTTTCCAGATGCTCCAACCCACAGTCTATTTCTTTGACCAACTTTGCTAAAATTCCGAATGGCTAGGGGGCTTTCTACAATTTCAATACAAACGCGCTCATCGCCTTCAACAATATTTAAACTTATTGTTTCTAACGTCTTTTCAGATAGTTCCTTCATAAATGGATAGGCAATGGTCCTTAGCTCCATATTACTCATCACAACGGAACCGAGATGGAAAAATTTGAACCCCAAGCTGTATTTGGAGGTTAGTTCGTTTTGCTTTATATAATCCATACTTTCTAATGTTGCCAAAAGGCGATACACGGTGCTTTTATTCAATGCGGTTTTTTTTGATAATTCACTAAGTGATTGTTCAGGCTCCTCAATCGTAAAGCATTCTAAGATAGACATCGCTCTCTCCACTGATTGTACTTTAGAGTCTCTTTCTTTCATGTGACTTCCCCCCAACATCTATGAGCACACTGCTTTCTTTCATCTCTTACCCTTATATCTTACTTTCCCTTTAATTTCAATGCATATGTATAAAAGAACCGTTGCAAAAGCAGCATAAAGAGACATTGTCCTACACTAAAAATGAGCCTAAAACCATTGAACCATGCCTTTAATTTCGCATTTTACCCAAATTAAAAACGCCCTGCTAAAAATTCAGCAGGACGCTTATCATTTTAGGATAAATGTTGTTGAACGAGACGATTCACAAGACCACCATCAGCTTTACCTTTAACCTTTGGCATGATCGCTCCCATTACCTTACCCATGTCCGCTTTTGAAGCAGCCCCTACTTCCGTGATCGTTTCCTTAATCACTGCAGATAGCTCTTCTTCTGAAAGCTGTTCAGGCATGTAATCTTCAAGAACCGTAAGTTCATCACGGATCTTGGAAGCTAAATCTTCTCGGTTTGCTTTTTCAAACTCATGGAGGGAATCCTTCCGCTGCTTAAGTTCGCGATTAAGCACCGTTAACGCTTCATCTTCAGATAATTCATGCCCGAGCTTGATTTGCTCGTTCTGAAGTGAAGATTTTACCATTCGGATAACAGAGAGCTTTTGCTTATCTTTGTCCTTCATCGCTTTCTTCATATCCTCATTCAAACGATCAAGAAGACTCACTCAAAACACCCTCTCAGTTAATTAGAACTTACGTTTTCTTGCTGCTTCAGATTTCTTCTTACGCTTAACACTAGGCTTTTCATAGTGCTTACGCTTTTTAACCTCAGCCAACGTTCCTTCTTTAGAGAGTGATCTCTTGAAGCGACGAAGTGCAGCATCAATCGATTCGTTTTTGCGAACACGAGTTTCTGCCATATTATTTCCCTCCCTCCGAAACAACCAACTCAGACGTATGAACTGAATGCACGTCTTTATTGATTATAATATAACGGAATTTATTGGTCAACTGAAAAAGCAAAGGTTCTTTAAAAGATACACTGATTATCTTTCCGCTTAAAATGAACTAACGAACTGCAACGTTGCTAAAAAGTCACCTTTTTTACCTACATAATGACCACTCCTCTTTATGTCTATCTCTAAATCCATGGCTTGAATTTTTAGTTGATTTAGTCATGAACTGAATGCCTTGTCCATAAATTGTATGGAGGTGGTATAATGGCCAAAGAGTTATTTTCATTATTCGCTGTTTTTATTTCCCTTTTTTTATTTGGTATTACAATCATGAGAACGGGGTTATTAAATCTAGGTCAACAAAAAGTAAAAGAATACCTTATCCAGATGGTCGATACACCTTTTAAAGGGCTGCTAATTGGAACAATCATCACTGCAATTCTTCAAAGCAGTTCAGCCGTAATGGTGATAACGGTTGGTTTTGTTGCCGCAGGATATTTAAACTTTCGACAATCGATCGGACTCATCCTTGGTACAAATATTGGGACATGCCTGACAACTGAATTAATTGCATTAAACTTATCCTTTTTTATCTTCCCAATGCTTTTCATCGGTTTTTTATTGCTTTTTATTCCTAAGCTATGGGCTTACTGCCTAGGTTGTGTTTCGTTCGGCTTAGGTTGTGTATTCATTGCAATGAATGGACTAGAAACCCTTGCATATCCCCTTGCAAGCCTTCCGTTCACGCATCCACTTTTCACATTAACAAATGAACACGAACTAATCGGTGTCGGGATTGGCGTCATTATTGCAGCCATCATCCAATCAAGCACGGCTACGACAGCAATCGCTATGGGGTTTATGAATGAGCATATCCTCAGTTTGACAGCAGGCATCGCAATCATGCTAGGATCAAATATCGGGACAGGATTTACGGCTTTTCTAGCTAGTATTGGCTCTGTAAAATCAGCTCGTCTTGTAGCCTTTGCCCATATTTGGTTAAACATCATCGGTGTCGTACTTTTCTTTCCATTGATCGGCTTGTTTAGCTCATTTGTCAGTACTCTTGCATCCTTACCATCTACACAGCTTGCCCACGCAAGTACGTTATTTAACATGATTTGCTCAATTTTAATGCTGCCTTTTATCAACCGCTTTGCGAGCTTTATCGAAATTATTCATGGTCAGAAAAGGTAGCAACCATTTAAGGTTATTTCTTTTTGAAAATACTTTCACATGTTTTACCTATCAAACAGCCTGACACTTCTTCTAGCCTGCAAAAGCAACGAACCCCATTCCATATCTTTCGATACAATGGGGTTCGTTACTTTTTAATTAATAATCCGAATCTGCTTTTTCGCCTTTTACAATGGATACACCAGCACTTGCACCAATTCTCGTAGCACCAGCATCAACCATCGCAAGGGCGCCTTCAAGGTCGCGTACGCCACCAGATGCTTTCACACCTAATTCAGGTCCTACCACTTTTCTCATAAGAGCGATGTCTTCAACAGTCGCACCACCTGTAGAAAAACCAGTAGACGTCTTAACAAAATCTGCACCTGCTTTGACAGCTAATTCACAAGCCCGGATTTTTTCTTCCTCTGTAAGCAAAGACGTTTCAATAATTACTTTTGTTAATGCTTTTCCTCTTGCTGCCTCAACCACAGCACGAATGTCACGCTCAACAAGTTCATTGTCTTTGTCCTTTAAAGCACCGATGTTGATAACCATATCAACCTCTGTCGCACCATTCTCAATCGCATCTCTTGTTTCAAATGCTTTAACTTCTGGTGTGGTTGCACCAAGTGGAAAACCAATGACTGTACAAACTTTTACATTTTCAGCTTCTTTTAACAACTCTGCTGCAAGCTTTACCCAAGCTGGATTAATACATACAGAAGCAAATTCATGTTCTTTCGCTTCTGAACAAAGCTTTTCAATTTGCTCTTTGGTTGCATCTGCTTTTAAAAGTGTATGATCGATCATCTTGGCAAGTGTTTGACTCATTGTATATTCTCCTTTTTTGTTTCAGTTGTACGTACCTCTTCTATAGCGTAGCATATTTTCGTTATTTAGACGAGCAGTTACGATTTTCTCACCTAGTAGTATGCCTCGTTTTCCATTTTTTTACACAATAATTATATCTACATAATACTGTAAAGGCTAACTTACCTATAAAAGCCACAAGGCGTTTCGTCGACATGTTCCATCAATCAACATAAGAAAGCGACAAGGAATACGTCCTCGTCGCTTTCGTTCTATTTTAACCATTCACTACAGGGGTCAATTCATCCGTGACAACACGAACAAATTCTCCTTCGTTGTAAGGGTAGCCTGCTTTCGTGATTTTTACTTTTACGATCTCACCAATCATTTCATCATTTGCAGCGATCTTTACTTTTAAGTAGTTGTCGCTGTAACCGATGTATAGACCACTCTCAGGGTTTTCTTTGTCCTTTTCTTCTGGAATAATTTCAAGGACTTCCCCTTCAAATTGGGATGCATACTCTTTCGCTAACTGATTCGATAATTCAATTAAGCGATGAACACGTTCGTTCTTCACAACCTCATCGACTTGATCTTCCATGCGAGCTGCAGGTGTGCCCGTACGCTTCGAATATGGGAATACGTGTAATTCTGAGAATTTATGCTTAGCAATAAAATCGTACGTTTCCTGAAATTCTTCTTCCGTTTCACCTGGAAACCCAACAATCACGTCAGACGTCACAGCCAAGCCTGGAAGTGCTTCCTTCAAGCGTTCTAGTCGTTCAGCAAAAAATGCCATCGTATATTTGCGTCGCATCCGCTTAAGCACGGTATCAGAGCCAGATTGAAGCGGAATGTGCAGGTGACGAACCACTTTTTTTGAACGGTCAATGACCCGAATCACTTCATCTGTGATTTGACTTGCTTCAATCGAAGAAATACGAATACGCTTTAAGCCCTCAACTTGCTCTAAGTCTTCTAATAGCCGGGCTAAGCTGTAATCCTTTAAGTCTTCACCATAGCCACCTGTATGAATCCCTGTTAAAACAATTTCTTTATAGCCTGCTTTCACAAGCTGGTTCGCCTGCTTAATCACTGCTTTAGGGTCACGTGAACGCATTAATCCACGAGCCCAAGGAATAATACAAAACGTACAGAAGTTATTACAGCCTTCTTGGATTTTCAATGAAGCACGCGTACGATCTGTAAAGGCAGGAACATCTAATTCCTCATACACACGAGATTTCATAATATTTCCTACCCCATTAATCGGTTGGCGCTCTTGCTTATATTGTTCAATGTAAGTAAGCATTTTTTTACGTTCCTGCGTCCCTACAACAATGTCAACACCAGGTATCGCCATGATTTCAGCTGGTGACGTCTGAGCGTAGCAGCCCGTAACACAAATTACAGCATCTGGATTTTTACGGATCGCTCGTCGGATGACTTGTCGACTCTTTTTATCACCTGTATTCGTTACCGTACATGTATTAATCACATAGACATCGGCTGCTGCTTCAAAGTCGACCTTTTCATAGCCTTCTTCTTTGAATAGCTGCCAGATGGCTTCTGTTTCATAATGATTTACTTTACAGCCTAAGGTTTGAAATGCAACTGTAGGCATGATGTTCACCTCATTAACTCAAAATGGTACGAGACAGCCGCTAAAACATACAGTGGGGCTGTTTCTGTTCGTAAAATCCTCGGTCCAAATCCACAAAGCTCACAACCAGACCCCTCTAAATAAGCAATCTCTTCCTTCGTAAATCCACCTTCAGGGCCAATAAGCACAAGGAGAGATTCACCAGGCGCTAGCCTGCTTAATGTAGCATAGAGTGCTTTTGCTTCACCCTCTTTGGCTGATTCTTCATACGCAACAACACAGCGATCATACTCAGGTAAACGCTTTTGCAACTCAGAGAAAGAAAGGGAGGGGTGAATGATTGGAATCCTCTCCCGATAAGATTGTTCTGCCGCTTCCTTCGCGATCTTTTCAAGTCGCTCTAGCTTCTTCTTTTCCTTTTTCTGATCCCATTTTACAACAGACCGGGCAGCTGAAAAAGGTAGGAAGGCATATGCTCCAAGCTCAGTTCCTTTTTGGATGACAAGCTCAAGCTTATCCCCTTTTGGAAGACCTTGAGCTACCGTCACTTTGATTGGTAACTCTGTATTCGGTTCAAGTGATTCAACAATTTGAGCGATAACCTCTGCATCTGAGACCGATTGGATCACGCAGCGAACGGTTCTTGTGTCATTATCACTACAGACAATCTCATCTCCTGGCAGCATTCTCATGACCCGCGTAATGTGCTTTACATCATCACCCGTTATCTTCACTTCTTTCGTCGTTATCGCTTCTTTTGCAACAAAGTAACGCTGCATATCTATCTTCCTCACTTACGGTTTACTTTAAAAGCAAGATTACACATATAAATTAGCAACAAATGATAAGATCGACAAAAGCTCCTACGCTTTTCTAGCAATAATTGCTACCCAGTCCTCCATTTCAACGACTTCTTCTATCTCAAAATCATGTTGAAGGAGGGTATCTTTCACTTCTTCCTTTTTACGTTTAATAATACCTGATGTAATAAAAATTCCACCAGCTTTAAGCACCGCTGCCGCATCATCAACAAAACGGACGATGACCTCAGCAAGTATATTTGCAACGACTAGGTCATATGGACCCTTTACGCTCTCTAGTAAATGATTTTGACGAACCGTGACAACATCCTGAGCCTTGTTCAATTTGACATTCATTTGCGCACTTTTGACAGCAACCTCATCCAAATCAAGACCGAGGACTTCTGTCGCTCCCAGCTTTGCCGCAGCGATACTTAAAACACCTGAGCCAGTCCCTACATCGACTACACGCTCCCCACCTTTCATTACCTTTTCTAAGGACTGAATGCAGAGCACCGTTGTCGGATGAGTTCCTGTCCCAAACGCCATACCAGGGTCAAGTTCAATCACTGTTTCCCCAGGCTGTGGTTCATACTCCTCCCATGTTGGAGTAATTGTAATAGAGTTTGAAATTTTCACAGGCTTATAATATTTTTTCCAGGCAGTTGCCCATTCCTCTTCATGAACTTCTGCAAGCTGCACTTTGTTATGCCCAAGGTCAATATCATAAAGCAAGAGTCCATTAATCGCTTCTTTGATCTCATCAATGGTTTCTCCTAAAAAGCTATTGACTGGAAAATATGCTTTAATCATCACGCCTTCTTCAGGGTAATCGTCAGGAGAGAGTTGGTAGATTTCCCCATAATGAACGCCCCATTCCGTCACTAAGTCCTTTGGGTCCTCGATCACAACACCACTTGCACCTGCCTCATGTAAGATATTGCAGACAGGCTCTACTGCTTCCTGTGTCGTATGAATACTGAATTCAGACCATTTCATTCTCCCCAACTCCATCCTTTCGATTTAATGCTTAATCTATTCTCCTTTAAAGGCTCTCTTCACTTTTGCGAAGAAGGAATCATTTTGTTCATCCGGCTGTCCGCCCGACATCTCGGCAAACTCTCGAATGATTTCCTTTTCTTTCTCTGTTAAATTCGTCGGAGTAACAACACGCACTTGTACATGCTGATCCCCTTGTCCTCTGCCTCGAACATTCGGCACCCCTTTGCCGCGTAAACGGAAGCTTGTGCCTGTTTGTGTGCCTGCTGGAATTTTCAGCTTCACTTTTCCCTCTAAAGTTGGAACTTCAATCTCATCACCTAAGGCAACTTGGGCAAAAGTAAGCGGCATTTCGCAATAAATATCGTCACCGTCACGCTCAAAAAATTCATGTGGCTTTACATTAAAGACGACATATAAATCTCCTGGAGGACCGCCATTCACACCAGCTTCTCCTTGACCAGATAATCGAATTTGTTGCCCGTGATCAATCCCTGCAGGTACCTTAACATTGATTGTTTTACGTTTCCGTACTTTCCCTTTTCCACCACAGGTTGAGCATTTTTCTTTAATGAATTTACCCGTACCTTCACAATGGTGACAGACACGGCGGTTTACCACACGACCAAATGGTGTGTTTTGTTCTACGTTTAATTGACCTGTACCGCCACAGTGCGAACAAGTTTCCGGCTTTGTTCCTGGCTTAGCCCCTGAACCAGTACATGTTTGGCACTTCTCTTCACGCGGAATTTCGATTTTTGTTTCTTTGCCAAAAACTGCTTCCTTAAACTCAAGCGTCATTGTATATTGTAAGTCCGCACCTTGACGTGGAGCGTTTGGATTACGTCGTCCACCACCGCCAAAGAACATATCAAAAATGTCACTAAATCCACCGAAGTCTCCAGCACCAGCACCACCAAATCCTTGATTTGGATCGGTGTGACCAAATTGATCATAGTGTGCTTTCTTTTGTGGGTCACTTAATGTGTCATAAGCATCCTTGACTTCCTTAAATTTATCTGTGGCATCAGGTGCTTTGTTCACATCAGGGTGATACTTTCGCGCCAATTTACGGTAGGCTTTTTTTATCTCATCAACCGACGCATTCTTATCGACCCCAAGGATTTCATAGTAATCTCTTTTACTCATGTCATCCACTCCCGATTCTATTACATAACGTACATCTTACCACTCCGACTTGCGGTTGCGCAAGCGCTGAGCAGGCATTGATGGTCCTTAATATTGAGTCATTTTTTTCTAGTCGTAGAAAAAGTCAAAGCCATGATGACTGACTTTGACTTTTTCATTGAACCTTGCTTACTTTTTCTCGTCTTCTTTTACTTCTTCATATTCAGCGTCGACAACGTTGTCATCTGCCTTTTTATCATTTGCCGCTTGACCTTCAGCGCCCTGTGCAGCTTGAGCCGCTTGCTCATATAACTTCGTCGTTAAAGCTTGAACCACTTCTTGAAGCTCATCCTTCGCAGTGCGAATCTCATCTAAATTATTTGCTTCGATCGCTTGCTTCAGCTTGTCTTTTGCTTGTTCAGCTTTGTCTTTTTCAGCTTGATCAATATTTTCACCAAGGTCTTTTAATGTTTTTTCTGTTGTGAAGACAAGTTGATCCGCTTCGTTACGTAACTCCGCTTCTTCACGGCGCTTCTTATCCTCTTCTGCATTTGCTTCTGCGTCTTTGACCATTTTTTCGATTTCTTCATCAGACAAACCAGAAGAAGAAGTAATTGTAATAGATTGCTCTTTATTTGTACCTAGGTCTTTCGCTTTAACATTTACAATTCCGTTTGCGTCAATATCAAATGTCACTTCAATTTGTGGTACACCACGTGGTGCTGGTGGAATGTCTGTTAATTGGAAACGACCGAGCGTTTTATTGTCTGCTGCCATTTCACGTTCCCCTTGGAGAACATGAATATCAACAGAAGGTTGGTTATCTGCTGCAGTTGAGAAAATTTGAGATTTGCTTGTTGGGATCGTCGTGTTGCGCTCAATAAGCTTCGTGAACACTCCACCCATTGTTTCAATCCCAAGTGAAAGTGGAGTAACGTCTAGAAGTACGACGTCTTTCACATCGCCTGTTAAGACACCAGCTTGAACCGCTGCACCTAGGGCAACAACCTCATCTGGGTTTACACCTTTATGAGGGTCTTTACCTGTTAATTTTTTAATTGCTTCTTGTACAGCTGGAATACGTGTAGAACCCCCAACAAGAACGACTTTATCAATGTCACTTGCAGAAAGGCCTGCATCTTGAAGCGCTTGACGAGTTGGTCCTAACGTACGTTCAACAAGGTCAGCTGAAAGCTCTTCAAATTTTGCACGGCTTAAGCTTACTTCTAAGTGCTTTGGCCCCGTAGCATCTGCTGTAATAAACGGTAATGAAATTTGCGTTTGTGTAACACCAGAAAGGTCTTTTTTCGCTTTTTCTGCCGCATCTTTTAGACGCTGCATCGCCATTTTATCTTGTGAAAGGTCAATGCCGTTGTCTTTTTTAAATTCAGCTACTAAGTAATCAATAATGACTTGGTCGAAGTCGTCTCCACCAAGCTTATTGTCACCTGATGTTGCCTTTACTTCAAAGAAACCATCGCCAAGCTCAAGGATTGATACGTCAAAGGTACCGCCACCAAGGTCATACACAAGAATCGTTTGATCTTCTTCTTTTTCCAGACCATAAGCAAGCGCAGCAGCGGTCGGCTCATTGACAATACGCTCAACTTCAAGACCAGCGATTTTACCAGCATCCTTTGTTGCTTGACGCTGTGAATCGTTAAAATATGCTGGAACAGTGATAACAGCTTTCGTTACTTTTTCTCCAAGGTATGCTTCAGCGTCAGCCTTTAATTTTTGTAAAATGATCGCTGAAATCTCCTGAGGTGTATATTCTTTCCCTTCGATGACTTCTTTGTAATCTGTCCCCATATGACGCTTAATCGAAATCACTGTATTTGGGTTTGTAATGGCTTGACGCTTTGCTACTTCACCAACTAATCGCTCTCCATCTTTAAATGCTACGACAGAAGGTGTAGTACGATTGCCTTCAGGATTAGGAATAACCGTCGCTTCCCCACCCTCCATAACAGCTACGCAGGAATTTGTTGTTCCTAAGTCAATTCCAATAATTTTACTCATTGTCTATTCCTCCTATTGATTGTTCCAATTTATGTAGCGAATCAAGCATTCACTTTTACCATTGATGGTCGAATGACTCGGTCTTTTAATTTATAACCCTTTTGTAATTCTTCTACAATTTCATTTGCACCATAGCCTTCTTCCTGAACCTGCATCACCGCTTGATGGGAATGAGGATCAAAGGTTTGCCCAACCGTTTCAATCACCTCAAGCCCTTCCTTTACTAAGGCATCTAGAAGCTGACGGTAAACCATTTCCATACCTTGAAGCAAAGACTTCGTTTCTTCACTTTCGGTTTCAACAAGCAACGCTCGCTCAAAATTGTCTAAAACAGGAAGGAGTTCCTCCACTAATGATTGCGCTCTATATTTAGCAGCCGCTTCTTTCTCTTCACGAGAGCGACGGCGAAAATTATCATAATCTGCTTGTGTACGAAGAAGGCGTTGATTTAGTTCGTTCACTTTTGCTTCTAGTTCCGCAATTTGCTTTTGCTCTTCAGTTTCTTCAACCTCTTCTGCTTCTTTCTGCTCTTCCTCGTTGTTGGCCTGCTCCTCCACAAAGACGTTTTCTTCTTCTGTTTCTTGTTGTTCCTTTAACGTTTCTTCAACGGATGGCTGTTTTTTATCTACCAACCTGTTCACCTCCTAATTGTGATCTGTTTTATTACGTGACAACAGTGTGGATTTTCAACCCACACTAATTGTCAATATTACCATTCCTACCCTTGTTGATACAAGTTTGTTAATAGCTTCGTTAAGTCTTTAGACAAATAATCAATCACACCGATCGCCCGTCTGTACTCCATTCGAGTCGGACCTAGGATACCTATTGTCCCCATATGCTTTCCGGCTATTGAATAAGACGCTGTGATCAGACTTAGTTGCTCAAAGGCTTCAATATTATTTTCTTGCCCAATCTTTACATGAATCCCATTATCATTCGAGCGAATAATTTGGTGCATCAAATCGTCCTGTTCAAGCATTGTTAATAGGTCTCTTACTTTCTCCACATCGCGAAATTCCGGCTGAGATAGTAAGTTTGTTTTTCCACCATAAAATACTTTTTCAGGCTTCTCTGTCTGGAACGTTTTATTTAACATCTCCAGAACCAATTCATAATTATTCAAATGAGCTCGAAGAACACTTGCAACTTCTGTTTTTATCTTGTGTCGAAGCTTAAAAAGAGGAACACCTGTTAGTCGGTCATTCAAAATATTCACGGTCATTTCTAAGTCAGCTGGATTGACGGAGTCAGGCAGGTGAATCGTCTGATTCTCTACATAGCCTGTATCAGTCACAAGAATGACGACAACCGATTGACTCGAAATGGGAATAATTTGCACATTCCGAAGTTTCGTTTCAAACATTTCTGGTCCAAGGACAACGGAAATGTAGCTCGTAATGGTTGATAAAATTTGTGCAGAATGCTGAATAACCTCTTCAACTTGCTGTATTTTTTGCGTAAAAAGAGCCGCAATATTCTTGCGCTCTTCATTTGTTAGCCTATGTGGCATGAGCAAATGATCCACGTAATAACGGTACCCTTTTTGCGAAGGGATCCGACCAGATGAACTATGGGGCTTTTCAAGAAAGCCAAGCTCTTCTAAATCCGCCATTTCATTGCGAATCGTCGCCGGACTAAATGTTATATCCTCACGCTTAGAAATGCTTCTCGAACCAACTGGCTCTGCAGAACGAATATAGTCATCAACAATGGCCTGTAGAATCAATAGCTGTCGCTTTGATAACATCCCCACATCACCTCTGTTAGCACTCTATCTATATGAGTGCTAAATCTAATGCTAACTTATCAAAAAGGTCAGAGTTTGTCAATTTTGAAAAGCTTGGTCTCCGCCAGAAACCAAATAAAAAGACGACTTTTTAGTGCTTTTTCTTTTCGACCATCAAAGACGGCCGTTCGGCGGAGACCTTAGCTTTTCCCACTTATATCGCTTTATGATGCTTCAATCACCGCAATGAATTGCTCAAACACTTCATTGCCTAGAAGCATTCCTTGTTTCGTTAGTTTCACCGTATCTCCCTTCATTTCAATCAACCCTTTGGCAGTTAAATCCTTTAATTGTTCATCGTAGAGATCAAAAAAAGAGACACCAAATCGTTTATAGAAGGTTTTGTCAGAAACCCCTGAGCGCTTTCTCAGACCCATAAACATTTGCTCTTCCATTTTTTCAACCTTACTCACACGGTTTTCTTCCAAATAAGGGAGGCTTCCAGATTGAATTGCGGCTAAATATTTTGCTAGAGGTCCATGGTTGACATGGCGCACACCGTTCACATAACCATGAGCCCCTGCTCCAAATCCATAATACTCATCATTGTTCCAATATACGAGATTATGTTTGCTTTCAAATCCTTTTTTTGCAAAATTGCTGATCTCATACTGTTGATAGCCATGCTGCTCCGTTTCCTTCAACAGCATTTCATACATGGTTACTTCATCTTCCTCTGGCGGCAATGTTAACTGTCCCTTTCTTTGACGATTAAAAAAAACCGTCTTCTCTTCCACTTTTAGTGAATAAGACGAAAGATGCTCAACCTCAAGGGAAAATGCTTCTTTTAATGTTTCATAAAACATTGACGGTGTTTGCTTAGGAAGACCCAACATTAAATCGAGAGAAATATTTGAAAAACCAGCGGCTCGGCTAAGCTTTAGTGCATCAATCACACTGTTTTTATCATGAGTTCGGCCAATTTCCTGCAACAATTCAAGTTGAAAGGCTTGAACCCCCATGCTTAGTCGATTCACACCATACTCCTTTAGTATGGCTAATTTATCTGGGTCCACGCTATCTGGATTCACTTCGAAGGTAAATTCTTCTAAAGAAATGAGTGGTAATGTTCTCTCCATTCCAGCAAGCAATCGTTCAAGTTGGCGAGTAGAGAGGGCTGTAGGGGTTCCCCCACCGACAAAGACAGTCTTTAACGCATCAGTAGGCGCTTCGCTTAACGTGCGCTTCATTTCTTCCTCTAAAGCATCCAAATACTCATCAACGGGTTGATTCTTCAAAAACACTTTGTTGAAGTCACAGTAATGGCATATATGCTCACAAAAAGGGATGTGGACATAAGCGGCTTTAATCATTTGCTCGTCCCCTTTCTAAAGGTAAAACCATTTATCGCCATTGCACGATTTTTTTAAAGCTTGAACCCCTTGTAGAGTAGATCACAATACAAGAGGTTCTCATTAGAAAAGTCATTATTTAATTAGTCATCCATTCGAAGGACAGCCATAAATGCTTCTTGTGGCACTTCTACATTCCCCACCGCTTTCATGCGCTTTTTCCCTTCTTTTTGCTTTTCAAGAAGTTTACGCTTACGGGAGATGTCCCCACCATAACATTTAGCCAAAACGTTCTTGCGCATCGCTTTTATGGTGGAACGTGCAATAATTTTTGTTCCGACACTAGCTTGTACAGGCACTTCAAATTGCTGCCTTGGAATCAATTCCTTTAGCTTTTCAACAATGATCTTGCCACGGTCATATGCGGAATCTCGGTGCACGATGACCGACAAGGCATCGACTTTTTCACCATTTAACAGAATATCCATCTTTACAAGCTTAGACTGCTTGTAACCAATGAGTTCATAATCAAAGGAAGCATAGCCCTTCGTATTAGACTTTAATTGGTCAAAGAAATCATAAACAATTTCCGATAATGGAATTTCATAAATGATTTGAACTCGGTTTTCATCAAGGTACTGCATGTCAATAAAAATACCGCGTTTCCCTTGGCAAAGCTCCATGACTGATCCAACGTAATCATTTGGAACCATTATTGTCGCTTTAACATATGGCTCTTCAACATGGTCAATCTTTTGGGCATCCGGCATATTGGATGGATTATCGATCTGGATATGCTCTCCATTCGTTAGCTGTACCTTGTAAATAACACTCGGTGCCGTCGTAATAAGTGTGATGCCAAATTCACGTTCAATCCGTTCCTGTATGATTTCCATATGCAGCAGACCAAGAAAGCCACAGCGAAAACCAAAGCCAAGGGCTTGTGACGTCTCAGGCTCGTATTGAAGAGAAGCATCATTTAATTCAAGACGCTCAAGTGCTTCACGAAGGTCATTGTATTCATTTGTATCAACAGGGTACAGCCCACAATACACCATTGGATTCATTCGACGGTAGCCTGGTAATGGCTCTTCTGCTGGATTAGCGGCACTCGTAATCGTATCACCAACCCGCGTATCACTTACATTTTTTATTGCGGCTGACAAAAAGCCAACATCTCCTACAGTGAGCTCTTGACGTTTTTCCGCTTTCGGAGTAAAGACACCTACTTCTGTTACTTCAAACTCTTTTCCTGTGGCCATCATTCTAATTTTTTGCCCTGGCTTTACGGTTCCATCAACAATACGAATGTAGGCAACCACACCTCGATATGGGTCATAAAGAGAGTCAAAAATTAACGCTTTTAGCGGAGCCTCGGGATCACCGGCTGGTGCTGGGATTTTTTCAACCACTTGCTCCAAAATCTCTTCGATACCAATGCCATTTTTTGCTGATGCTAAAACCGCATCCGAAGCATCTAAGCCGATAACATCCTCCACCTCTTGCTTAACGCGTTCAGGGTCGGCACTCGGCAAATCGATTTTGTTGATAACAGGTAAAATCTCAAGGTCGTTGTCTAGCGCTAAGTAAACATTTGCAAGCGTCTGTGCTTCAATCCCTTGGGCTGCATCGACAATTAATAGGGCACCCTCACAAGCAGCTAAACTTCTAGAAACCTCATAGGAGAAATCCACATGTCCTGGGGTATCAATGAGATGAAAGATATATTCTTCTCCATCCCTTGCTGTATACACAAGCTGTACTGCATTTAATTTAATCGTGATTCCACGCTCACGTTCCAAATCCATCGCATCGAGCATTTGATCTTTCATTTCCCGCTGTGTTAAGGCGCTTGTTTGTTCTAAAATCCGATCAGCCAAAGTCGATTTCCCATGATCAATATGAGCAATAATGGAGAAATTGCGAATTCTCGACTGACGGGCAAGACGTTCTTGTTTATTCATATCCGTAATCACTCCTAGTGCGTGTTCAAAAAAGAGGAAAAAAAGGACCGAGAAGTCCGAGACGAAACCGTTCTAAAACCATCAAAGCGAATGGATGGAACGAAGAAATTCGACAGTCATTTTCCCAAAAATTTTTGAACAACTTCTCCTACAAACAATCGTGCAAAATACACTATTCTCAATTATAGCAATCCAAATCACAACGTTCAATATAGACCTCGCCTATTTTGGACCGTATTGCTAGGATTTGCTGTTAGATATAGATAGTCTGAATCTAGAGGATCTGTGAGCATCGAGTTTCCTTCAGTTATAAAATGGAGCTTCTGTCCGCTCATTAACGGTCAGAAGCTCCATTTAATACGTCATGAAACAATGTCAAAAGCTGTGAAAGCCCCGCTCTACTTAATTGATGGAGGGCCTCGCCAAGCTTTTTTCCTAGCTCAGAAAAAAAATTAAATCGTTCCACTTCATTTGCTTTTTGCTGCTTTGCTTTTAATTCCTCGATCACTGGCTCTTTTTCTTGCTTGTGGGCTACCTCTTTTTGTGGCTTTTGTTTTAGGATTGTAATCGGCTCTGGTTCAGATATCCCTAAGATTTCACTCATTTGCTGAACGCCAAAAAGTGCTCCAGCTAATAAAAGGAGTACCATTGTCATAGAGAGGAGTAATATTTTTTTCAATCCGACTCCTCCCCCTTGTCTCTTCTCGCTGTCTCAACATTCACATTCGGCTCCGTGCTCCAATAAAAATCGGCAAAAACCTCAACGAATGCCTCAACTGAACGATAGGTCTCCTCTAACGTATTGTCCACCCCACCCATTTCAATTAGGATGGATTGTGTCGATAAATCTTGGTTAAATAAACCGTTTGTTCGTGAACCTCCTTTTGTAATAACCCCACGGCTTAGCCCTGGATACCGCTCTTGTAACAACTTATGGAGGTCCTCTGCTAATTTTAAGTTGTGTTGATAGTCGCTATGATTTGCACCGATGACAAAAAACGTCCGAGCATATTCTACTCCATTGATTGTTACGGTCGTTCGTTCTCTTCGCTGGGAGTCTCTGTGCAAATCAAAGAAAAACTGTAAGTCCTCATTGGCGGCAATTGCTTCTTTCACCAACTCTCTTGAAGCATCGTAGGACTGTCCATAGTTCCAGCCACGGCTTTTTAACTTTCCTTGCACATCCCTTTTTTCTACTTCTGTACCAATGCCACGTTTCTCTAGCTCTTGCGACATCTTCTCACCAACGAGTGTAATATTCACTTTATTATGAAAGGCTAAGTTCGGATCACTTGAATCTTCAACATCCAATTCAGGCAAATACGATTCATAGTTGTGGGAATGGATAATGTGAACGATTTTTCGCCCATCAGTTGTTTCCTCCAGTTGCTTACTTTCCCGTTCTAGCTCTTCAAGTTTTGCTAAGCTTTCTTGCGTTGCTTGACGCTCAGCCATGATCACATCGATCGGCGGGGCTGATTCGACAGGTAAATTGGTGTAATTTGTTCCTTCTCCTGCAACAACAATATGGCCGTCAAACAGTGCAAACCCTGGTAATTCACGCCCTAGAAGGCTACGCGGATCATCAGGATTAATGCTCGTCGCTATTTGAAAGGCGAGTGTTGAAAGATTAGGTGGCTCACTGTCAGGTGGGAGGACTTGGGTGAAATAGTTATTTTCTTGTCCAAGTAAGTGTAAAAGGTGTTCTCCTTTTATATCTGCCGCCCATTCATGGATGGATGAAGAGGCTAGTCCATAACCTGGCTCCATTGAGGTTAACATGCTAACAAAAATAAACATTGCGATGATTCCAATTACGACAGAGACGACAATGCGTTTAAAGCTTGTCTGATTTAAATTCACGGTAAACCCTCTATACCGATTTCTTGCCATATTTCCACCTTCCGTCTACGCTTGTCCTTTTTTCATTAGGATAAAATCTTCCTTATCAAAACCTTATGTCATTCGGACAACGCTTAGAACAGAAAACTAGATGAACGATTACTCTTTACAACTGGCTTGGATGCATGCTTATAAAGTATTTATATATAAGGCACAGTGCTTTCACTTTTTTCGTGAACTCAAGGCTCCACCTTTTCCACAGCTCAAAAACCCCTCA
Organism: Halalkalibacterium ligniniphilum; assembly: GCF_000334155.1. Classification (GTDB taxonomy): domain Bacteria; phylum Bacillota; class Bacilli; order Bacillales; family Bacillaceae_D; genus Halalkalibacterium; species Halalkalibacterium ligniniphilum. The sequence continues at coordinate 26,267 of NZ_ANNK01000114.1, forward strand.
TCCTTTAAACAGATGAAGGGTTTTGTCTAAATAAAACGACTTAGTGTGTATAGGCGCCGACATTTTCTTGGTTGATATCACCATGGAGAGCGGCGTTGAGACCGGCTGCAAGCACATTGGCCATATCTTCAATAAATACGTCAACTTCTTTCGGTGTTACCATGAGATTGTGACCGAGTGGCGATAACACTTCTTGGATGAGCTGGCGTTTTTCTTCTTCTGGTAGTGTGCCTACCATTCCTAACACCGTCTTTCGTTGCGCTTCTTCTGGCATATCTTCGCCAGTCAAAACACGTCGCTCGCCAAATGTCATGCCAGCTGGTGTTAACGCACGTGACGGCTTCTTTCCTTCTTTTATTTCACGCCCAAAATGTTTAAGGACATAGTCGATTGTATCACTTGTAATCGAAACCGCGTCTACGACTGTCGGAATACCAATTGCGATTACAGGTATGCCAAGGGTCTCTTTGCTCAATTCCTTTCGTTTATTGCCAACGCCACTACCTGGGTGAATGCCTGTATCAGAAATTTGAATCGTTGCGTTTACTCTCTCGATCGAACGAGAAGCAAGAGCATCAATCGCAATCACAAAATCAGGCTTTGCCTTCTCAATAATCCCTAAAATGACATCACTCGTCTCAATACCTGTTAAGCCCATGACACCTGGTGCAATTGCACTGACCGAGCGAAAGCCTTCTTGAACTTGCTCTGGAGCAAGCTGAAAAAGGTGTCTAGTTACTAGGAGATTTTCTACTGTTATCGGTCCTAATGCATCAGGGGTGACATTCCAATTCCCAAGACCAACAACAAGGCAGCTACTTTCTTGTTGAATGCCTAATTCATTTAAGAATTGAAAAAATTCGTTCGCAAATACCCGTTCTATTTTTTCTTGAAGCTCTGTGTCTTTTTTGCGAATTCCTTGTGCTTCAAACGTTAAATAATTCCCTGCTTTTTTTCCAACGCGTGTGGCACCTTCTTCACTGATCACCACCTTTGTAATTTTAACACCTTCAACCTCTTTATCCTTTACTGTCACACCTTGAACGGTTTCAACTGGTTGTTCAGGATTCTTCTTATTCTCTTCTTCAATTGCCAAATCACGAGCTTCTATCGCTAAGTCCGTTCGAATCGCGTATTTCTCCACATTTAATTCTTGCTCCATCCTGCCACACTCCTCGTCACAATGCTATATGACAATTAGCGTCTCCAACCGTGGCTGTTTTCATTCTTCTATTGCATTTATCTGCCGTTTTTGATAGAATGCAGATTGTTGTCATGATGATGCGTGAGTATCATCTTTCCCTTGCTTATAAAGGAAACGGAAACCGAACGCACCCTGTGACGAGCGGTTAACAAAAAGATGACCATGGTTGTTTTCGGGAGGTGAAAGGAATGCCAAATATTAAATCAGCGATTAAACGTGTAACTACGAATGAAAAGCGTCGTGCGATTAATGCTTCTGCTAAATCAGCTCTTCGTACAGCGATTAAAAACTTTGAAACGTCTGTTGAAAATAAAGATGTTGAAACTGCTAAAGCAGCGTTTGTTGAAGCAGCAAAGAAGCTGGATAAAGCTGCTAACAAAGGACTTATCCATAAAAATGCAGCATCTCGTCAAAAGTCTCGTTTAGCGAAATTACTTAACGAAGTGTCTGCATAATTAAAAAACGACTCATCTGAGTCGTTTTTTAATTCTTTTAGATCATCCCTTTCGAAGAGCTCCCTTTTCTTCTCTTATTACATCCACAATCGTTAAAAGTAGCAATTCAACCGCTAATGTTTTCTCATTTGCACCGCTTTTGATTAAATAATCTGTGTCTGCAGTCCTCTCCAGTAATTTTAAAAGAATGTGTTCAGAGAACTGATTTGTTTGCTGAATAGCCAGCTTAACAACATAGGGGTGAAGCTTCAGCTGACTAGCCATTTGCTTTGGCGCATATCCACGTCTGCTTAGTTCCTTTACCTGGTATAAAATACGAAATTGTCTTCCTAAAAGAGCTAGAAGCTTCAAAGGGTCTTCTTTTTGTTTAAGTAGATCATGGTAAATATAAAGCGCTTCTTGAATGCTCCCTTTTACGGCATGATCGATTAAGGAAAAAACATCTTGATCTAACGTACGTGAAACAAGCTTGTCTACAACCTGTTCATCAATCGTTCCTCTTTCTCCAACATAGAGAGCCATTTTTTCAAGCTCTGAGGCTAGAAGCATCAATCGATTGTCGAGAAGCTGGATCAAGCGTTCCTTTCCTGTCTCAGTTAATTCCACTTTTCGCTCTTGCGCTTGCAGTGTTAACCACCTTGCCGTCTCTTTCTCATCAAAAGGAAAGGCTTCAACAACAGCTGCAAGCTTTTTTAACTGTTTGGTCAATTTTTTTCGTTCATCCAATTTTTCATATGGGGCAATCATCACCAAGACCGTTTCTGGCACTGGGTTTTCTAAGTATTGTTCAAGCTTTTTTAAGTCATGGTCAATTTTACTTTCATGACGTTGGCTCGAAACAATGTAAACGTCTTTAAGTAGAATGACTCGTTTGGCACCAAAAAACGGTATTGTTTCTGCTTCCTCTACGATCAGCTCAACAGATGTTTCCGTCAAGCTGTACACCGAAAGGTTCATATCCATTTCATCTTTTGTTAACGTTCGAGTCAATATGTTTTGAATTATGTCCTCAATTAAAAAAGATTCAGTTCCATATAAGAAATAAACAGGCGCAATTTGCCCTGCCGTGATTTCTTTCTTCCTTGCAAGATAACTCATATCCTCTTCACTTCCTTAGCAACAAGACGAGCAATAATTTCCTCATAATAGGGAAAACTAACAATGAGGCGGTTATGATTTTGCTCTACCCTTAAGCTTAGATGGTTTTCTTGTTGCTGACAAGTAGGGATATGAAAAGGGGGAATGAGCTTGCAAGAAGGATTCCCCCATTTATGATAAACGTCATGAAGCAAGGACCTCGAGACATCCTGTTCATGACGGTAATCATGACCGCCTTGTAGTTGTTAGGATATCCTATGCAGAGGGAAACTATAGGTGACAACTCTTAACAATCGTGGGAAAGACAATAGCGAGAAGTTGCAAATTTATGAACAGTTTTTTGTTTTTCGTCAACACCCTACAAACGTTATAGATTTTTCTAAGCTCTTCCCGTATACTAAAGGGTGAATGAAGGAGGGAAACAAGATGAACGAATTTGAAAAAGACGTACAATATAAAAACAATGACTTAATTGACTCTGTACTAGGTTTTGTTGTTCCTTTCGGCTTCTTTGCACTTCTTTTTACGATTGCATCACTTGTTGACGTTTTCAGCCAATTTTAAGCCGCAAACCGAAAACGTCTCATTAGAAGAAAGGTACTTCCCATCGGTTCAAAAAAGGATGAAGTTCTAGACTACATCCTTTTTTGAACGCAAAGAAAGGATAAAACTTTAAAGCTGTCTAGCGTAAGCTCCTAGCTGCTCAAGGTTGCTTCAGTCTGTCAATAGTTTCCAAAAATCTGGAAGCACTCTAACAGGCACCAACACTTGTCGCGGCTTACTAAGGTGCTTGCGCTTTTCTTATGTTGCAATAGCATTCATTCACGGACGTTGAATGCTGATCTTACCATTTCGAACACTAAGCCTTGCTGCTCCTTCTACATCTGTACGAATAACGGTAACGCGGCGTGCTTCGAGCTTTTCAATTACTTCTGGATGTGGATGACCGTAGCGGTTTGAACGACCAGCAGAAATTAACGCAACAGAAGGAGACACTTGCTCAAGAAAAGCCTCAGTCGTAGACGTTCTACTTCCGTGGTGTCCAACTTTTAGAATATCTGCTTGAAGATTCGGATATTGTGCAAGAAGCTGCGCCTCTCCTTCTTCTTCAAGGTCCCCCATAAACAACCAGCGCTTTTCACCCATCCTTGCATATAATACGATGGAACGAGCATTCAAATTGACTTCGTTTCCAGTTGCAGGTGAGAGAATCAGAAAATGATTTTTGCCAACAGCCCACGAGTCTTCATTCTCAATCATTTGAATGGTAGCTCCCTCCCGATGGAGAGTTTGTAATATGATTTGCTCCATCTCCCCTTCTACAGGGCCTTTGCTATAGAGAACTTCCTTTACTTTAAGCTCTTCTGCAAGTGCTTTGGCACCGCCAATATGATCATAATCACCATGGGTAAGAATCAATCGGTCGACGACGCGAATCCCCTTCGCTTTCAAGTATGGGACGACAATATTTCTACCCACTTCAAATGGCTTTCTTCGCTCGCGCCAAGCTTCATCATGAAAGGAAATCGTTCCACCAGTGTCAATGACATAGACCTGCTGACGATAGGGTAATTCAATGATAATGCTTTCCCCTTGTCCTACTTCAAGCATTGTCACTTTAACGCTTGAATGTACATAGGGAGAAAGAAAGTGAATGCTTAAGAGAACACTAAGGAAATATAGCGGTCTGCGATACCACCCACGATTTCCAGTCTCCCAACAACTAAATCCATAAACGACACCCACATAAAGGAAAACAACAAGTGTCGCTGAAGGTTTTCCCACAACGACTGTGGTCAAAGGCCATGATTTCATTGTCAAAAACCAAGAGTGAATGTAAGGAATCGCGAAATCCATAAATAAAAGAGGAAGCTTCACGAGCATGGGGTGGAAAAAATGAAAGATGAAGACCATAAAGCTTAACGGCAATACCACAAAGGTGATAAAAGGAATATACAACACATTTAAAGGAAGACTAAGCAACGGGAGCTCATAAAAATGGTAAAGTATAAGGGGAATGGTACTGATTTGTGCGACCATAGTAACGAGAATAAGTTGATTAAAGGGATTGACGTACTGCTTAAAAAGCTGTGAGGCTGATAAAATCAATGCAAACGATGTCAAAAACGAAAGCTGAAAACCCAGTTGAAAGAGTGCAAAGGGCTGGATGAGGATATAAATAAAGAAAACAATACTAATGGAGGTGAGGGGGTGCAACCGAATTTTCAAACGCATCGCTAGAAGAACAACCATTGCCATAAAGGAAGCACGAATGACAGGCGGTGCCGATCCGGCCATAATCATATAAAAAGGTAATGTTACAAGAAGGACCTCCATCGTCCTTTCTTTTGATAAACCGATTCGAATGAGTAAATAATAGCTAGCTGCCACAACCATGCCGACATGAAGACCAGAAACTGCAAGAAGGTGAATAATCCCTAAATCTTGATAAGCATCTAACACATCCGGGCTCATGCCCTTTCGTTCTCCAAACACAAGTGCAATAACAATGCCATACACTTCATCATTAAGCTGGGATTTTAACGCATGGATTTGTGCCTGTCTCCATTTTTGTAGCTTTGTCCATAGGCTTCCTGAAGCCTCCTGACACCTCCAGTTTTCCATTGTTGCAGCAAAAACCCAATGAATCGACTGTTCATATAAGTAACGCTGGTAGTCAAACTGATAAAAATTTGAGGGAGTTGCCGGCTTTTCGAATGAGCCTGCAAACGTACAAAGCATACCTGGGTGAACCTTATACAATCGTTCTTTCATTTCAAATGTTGGAATGAAAGAATGAAGCTGAACCACTTCTCCTTCGTTTGTTTTTACCTGTACAGAAAAACGATCTCCATCAACCGTTGGAATCGTATGAATGACACCAGTAAGCTGTGAATGCTCCCCTGAAAGAATCGATTGATTTCTTTCATCGGTCCATAGTCCATAAAAATAAAAGAAGCTAAATAAAAGAGCAAGGTACAAGAGAAGTGGTTTCCTAGTCTGCCGATTTTTGAACCCGATAAGTAGCATCATCATAAGGAGGGAAAAGAGGAAAATGCTCGGTCCTTGTAGAGAAAAAGAAAGACCAAGCATCGCACTTATAACAGAAATGGGAACGTAACGATGCAAACCGCAGCCTCCTTATTATGAGGATGTATACAATTGATTCGCACGATCATGAAGCTTACGTAGCTCTTCTTTTTCATGCCCTGCTTTTCCAAGCTTATCAAGCAATTCTGCTGTAAATTGCAGCTTTTCCTGATTGTTTCGGTCTAGAATCATTTCCTCTAACTCAACCTGTATGACCTCTACACCTGCTTCGTTAAAAAGCTCTTCTGAATATGGGTGATTTTTATAATCACTAGCATAATACACCTTTTTTATCCCGCTTTGAATGATTGCTTTCGTGCAATGGACACACGGAAAATGAGTCACATACATTTCTGCATTCTCCGTCGGAACACCAAACTTTGCACACTGAAGTAATGCATTAACTTCTGCATGAATCGTTCGAATACAGTGACCTTCTACTACATAACATCCATCATCAATGCAATGGGCCCCGCCTGAAATTGAACCATTGTAGCCACCTGCAATAATTCGTTTATCTCGAACAATGGTTGCACCAACCATTAAGCGTGTACACGTACTGCGAAGTGCTAATAAATGACTTTGTGCCATAAAATATTGATCCCAAGAAATACGTTCCAATCTATTCACTCCCTACTCGAACATTCTCTCTGTTAGTTTAGAGATGCGCACCGCTTTCGTCAATCTTCCTTTCCATCTTTCGCTTTACTGAAGACTCACAAGCTCACGAAGCTGCTCCATTGACTTTGCCCCAATACCAGAAACCTGTGTCAACTCTTCAATCGCTTCAAACGGACCGTTCTCTTCACGAAAGGTAACGATGGCCATTGCTTTTGCTGGACCAATCCCTGGTAATTGCTGAAGCTCCTCAACACTTGCACGATTAATTGAAACCTTTCCATCCTGCTCGATGCGACTTGCTTCATAATCTTGTATGAACTCTTCCTCTCCTTCGTATGGAACATAAATGACCATTTCATCAAAGAGCCGAGCAGCAAAATTCAACTGTCTCTCGTCAGCTCCCTCCCTCATGCCACCTGCTTCCTGAATCAAATCGACTAAGCGGCTCCCTTCCTTCATCTCATAAACACCAGGTCGCTCTACAGCTCCTTTCAGATCAACAACAATGAACTTCCTGACCTCCTCTTCTATCGTCTCAGCCTCATTTTCCATCCCCCCTGTTACTAACCATTCCAACTCTCCATCTGCCACTTCTTCATGTTCAATGTTGCCAAAAGCTAGGAAGAGAATTACACTTACTAGTAGAACAATGATTCCAGAGCTACCGACAAGAATTTGTTCACGCTTCGATAATTTCAACATCAACACCTCTGTATCTAGAATTTGAAAGGAGAAACAACCATATGAGTGTACATCTGCAAATTGCGGAACAAGTGAAGAATCACCGAAAGGCGCAAGCCGACTTTCTAGCATTCGACAAGCAAAGAGAATTAGCTATTGTGGAAACGTTGGCTCAAGCAAAGCAAGGTAAATCCTTCTCTGTTCAGAAAATAAACCACATTACAAAACAAATGAACGATATAGCAAAACGTTTTCAATTTCCTACTCGGAAAGAAGTAACAACAGCAATGGTTATTGATTATTTAAATAAACAAGGTAAATAAGGGGCATATTGCTCCTTTTTTTTCATATACTCTGTGATAAAGCCCCATCGTACGCACATGTTGATGGATGGAGCAGGAAGGAGGGAGCGTTGTGAAGGTTGGCATTATCGGAACAGGAAGCATGGGGACGATTTTAATCGAATCGTTCCTAGAATCAGGGGTAATTTCAGCTGAAAAGCTTCTTGTGGCAAACCGTACGCACGCAAAAGCTGAGGCACTCGCACGTCGCTTTCCGAAGCTTCAAGTGGCTATGAATGCCACAGAGGTTGTAAAAGAAACCGATTGTTTTTTTCTTTGCGTAAAGCCTCCACAATTTTTGGAAGTATTAACCAAAATTAACCGTCATTGCACAGCAAACAAACTGTTAGTCTCCATAACAAGTCCTATCTCTGTTACAAAACTAGAAGAAATGGTTGATTGCAAAGTGGCAAGAGCCATACCGAGTATTTTAAATAGAGCTCATACAGGACCTTCATTATTAAGCTTCGGTACACGCTGTTCTCAAAAGGAAAAGGAACTTCTGTATTCATTAATGGGAGCTATTTCTAATCCTCTTATAATTGAAGAAAACATTACAAGAGTTGCTTCGGATATTGTTAGCTGTGGGCCTGCATTTTTCAGCTATATTATGCAACGATTCATCGAAGCTGCAGAAAGACAGACACAGATATCCAAGGAGGATGCAACTAGACTAGCAACGGATATGCTGATTGGCATGGGCAGACTACTAGAAAAAGAGGTTTATTCACTACCTACACTACAAAAAAGGGTATGTGTACCTGGAGGCATTACAGGAGAAGGAATCAAGGTGTTAGAAGAGGAAATCGGGTCAATGTTTGATCATTTATTCCAACAAACCCATTTAAAATACGATGAAGAAAAGGAAAAAATCCTTGCACAACTATCGAACAAACCAACATAGTAACAATTTGTAAGCTGTGTGAGCAAGAGCAATGGCTTTTTGTTCTTCTTCTGTACCTCAGTTTTAGGCTTCTTACACAAAGACTAGCATGAGCGGCTCACTTTTCCCACTGATGAAATTGAGTCCGTCAGATCCTTGTGTGAACCATTTCAATGAAGGCAAAGTGAGCGGAAGTGCTTTAATGATTCATCAACTTGAACTGAAGATCCGTCTCCTTTTCAGAAAAAAGAGGCAGGGACATAACGAACGTGTATGATTGAAAATGCGAACAATGCACAACCTTAGCGGAGGACATGGACGTAGACTTCTGCGGGAGCAAAGGCAAGGGTGAGACCCCACAGTGCAAAAAGCACGAGGAGGCTCACCAGCCGCCCGCGGAAAGCGAAGGATATGTCCGAAGCGAATGCTATGCACCAACGATCATGACGTTCGCATTTCTCATCATAAAAACTCTTTTGTCCCAGCCCCTTTTTATTCGCTAGAAGGGAACCGATCTCCTTCTTTTTTTGCTACAAAAAATATCCGTTCACTATGTTCTGTGGGCAGCTCCTTCGAAAAATCAGCTGTTACGTTTAACACAGTAAAGCCCGCTTGTTTGAGCCATTGTATATATTGCTTAATCGGGTACGTTCGCTGAACATGAAGCTCATCAAACCGTTCATACAGCCCCTCTTCTTTTTTAACAAAAAAACTGAGCTCGTGTTCCACTGAGGCATCCCATTCACCGTGGAATGACCGCCAAATGTATGAGATCTCTTCGCCATCATCTGCAAAGGTCTGCCCGACAAACCCTTTCATCACTTTACTAACAGAATGAACATCAAACATAAAAAGTCCGCCAGCTTTTAACTGTTCATGCACTTGAGAAAAAGTACGCTCCACATCATTTTCTGTTTGAAGATAATTGAGAGAATCACAAAAAGCCGTAATGACGTCAAATGATCCTAGATCGGACAGCTCCCGCATATCTCGCTGTACTAAGAGGGGATCATAGCCAGCTTGTAAAAGCTTCTCTTTAGCAACTGCAAGCATATTCGCGGAGATATCCACTCCTGTCACATCATAGCCTGCTTCTAGTAGTGGAAGCAATAGCTGTCCAGTGCCGCAACCAAGATCAAGCAATGAGCGCCCGCTGATTTCATGAACTTGAACATTTTCTTCCACAAATGCCACCCACTGCTCATAAGGTGCATCTTCCATCAAAACATCGTAAATGCTTGCAAATCCTTCATACTTCATTGCTTTTCCTTCTGATAGGTCCAGCCATCCTTTTGGTAGACCTTTCCTTCTTTCATTAATTTACCAAGGGCACGCTTAAACGCTGCTTTGCTCATTTGAAACCGTCGTTGAATGTCTTCAGGTGTTGTTTTGTCCCAATAAGGCATTGAACCGCCACGAGAAAGCAAATACTCGTAAACAACTTCTGCATCA
>NZ_ANNK01000115.1 GCF_000334155.1 Halalkalibacterium ligniniphilum
AGGAGGCTCACCAGCCGCCCGCGGAAAGCGAAGGATATGTCCGAAGCGAATGCTATGCACCAACGATCATGACGTTCGCATTTCTCATCATAAAAACTCTTTTGTCCCAGCCCCTTTTTATTCGCTAGAAGGGAACCGATCTCCTTCTTTTTTTGCTACAAAAAATATCCGTTCACTATGTTCTGTGGGCAGCTCCTTCGAAAAATCAGCTGTTACGTTTAACACAGTAAAGCCCGCTTGTTTGAGCCATTGTATATATTGCTTAATCGGGTACGTTCGCTGAACATGAAGCTCATCAAACCGTTCATACAGCCCCTCTTCTTTTTTAACAAAAAAACTGAGCTCGTGTTCCACTGAGGCATCCCATTCACCGTGGAATGACCGCCAAATGTATGAGATCTCTTCGCCATCATCTGCAAAGGTCTGCCCGACAAACCCTTTCATCACTTTACTAACAGAATGAACATCAAACATAAAAAGTCCGCCAGCTTTTAACTGTTCATGCACTTGAGAAAAAGTACGCTCCACATCATTTTCTGTTTGAAGATAATTGAGAGAATCACAAAAAGCCGTAATGACGTCAAATGATCCTAGATCGGACAGCTCCCGCATATCTCGCTGTACTAAGAGGGGATCATAGCCAGCTTGTAAAAGCTTCTCTTTAGCAACTGCAAGCATATTCGCGGAGATATCCACTCCTGTCACATCATAGCCTGCTTCTAGTAGTGGAAGCAATAGCTGTCCAGTGCCGCAACCAAGATCAAGCAATGAGCGCCCGCTGATTTCATGAACTTGAACATTTTCTTCCACAAATGCCACCCACTGCTCATAAGGTGCATCTTCCATCAAAACATCGTAAATGCTTGCAAATCCTTCATACTTCATTGCTTTTCCTTCTGATAGGTCCAGCCATCCTTTTGGTAGACCTTTCCTTCTTTCATTAATTTACCAAGGGCACGCTTAAACGCTGCTTTGCTCATTTGAAACCGTCGTTGAATGTCTTCAGGTGTTGTTTTGTCCCAATAAGGCATTGAACCGCCACGAGAAAGCAAATACTCGTAAACAACTTCTGCATCATCATACTGACGCTCTTTTCGAGGCGGGAAGGTTGTAATATTTAGACGGCCGTCCTCACGAACAAATAGAACTCTCCCATTAACTTTCTCACCTAATCGATATTTATGGTTCATCTCAGTGTTATGCAAAAAGCATAGGTAGCCCTCCTCACTTAACAAGACAGCACCATCGGAGAGAAAGTGATAAATGGTTGCAGTCACTTCTTGTTTTAAAAGAGAGGAATCTCCCTTTTTCGAGATTTTTTCAATTGGGTGTCCTTTAACAAGCTTCCCCATCATTCGACCCTTTTTATCCCATGTCATCGAGACAGGTATACGATCTCCTTGTTGAGGCCACAGCTCCCGATCCTCAGGCAGCTCATCCATGGAAAGGAACAAATCTCGTGATGTACCATTGAAAAGAAAAAGACCATGCCCTTGTTTAACTGAGACAACCTCTAGCCAAGCCATTCCATCTTTATCAAGCAAGGGCTTCGACGTAGTTGCTGCCAACCTTCCATCGTGATCATGATACAGAAAGACTTCAAGCGTCTCTCCAATTTGAACGGGATTTGTCATTTCCCGTTTGTGAAGAAGAATATCCGTCGTTCCATCAGAGAGGAAAACACCAAAGTTGGCTTCCCTTACAACTTCTAACAAGACGGTCATTCCTGGCTTAAGCTCCATTAACCAAGTACCCCTTCCACTTCAATCACAGGTGCATCTCCCCAGAGCTTCTCTAAATTGTAGTACAAGCGCTCGTCCTTGTGGAAGACATGAACAACAACGTCTCCGAGGTCAATAAGCACCCAACGCGCTTGATCATAGCCCTCTAACCGTTGAATTTCGATGCCTTTTTCCTGTGCTGCTTTTTTTAATTCATGGGCAATTGCCTGTACTTGCTTCTCAGAGTTCCCATGGCAAATGACAAAATAATCGGCAATTAGAGAGAGCCCCTTCATATTTAAAGCAACAATTTGTTCTGCTCTTTTATCATCGATTGCCTTCACTACTAAGTGTAAAAGTTGATGATCAACCATTATTTATTCATTACCTCCTTTTTGTTTCTTTTCTTGTATTAACTGATTATACGTTGCCAATGTCGCAGGATAAATAAGCTGCTGACGCTTTGATAAAAAGCCAATCGTGTTCCCTAACGAAGCAATAAGCGCTTCATTTAGATCATTTTTTGCAATTTCTCTCACTTCATCCACACCTTTAAAATGGCGACCAGGCTCAATATAATCTGCAAGAAAAACGACCTTTTCTAATAAAGACATGTTAGGGCGTCCTGTCGTATGGTAACAAATAGCCCGAAGCACATCTTCATCCAAGATTCCAATTTCATGCTCAACGTAATAAGCGCCACAAGGAGCATGAAGCAGTTCATCACCGTAATCTAAAATATCCTTACAAGATAAGGTTGTCTGAACAAGTGCACGCATTTCATTTCGGTCTCGAAATTTTGCATAATCGTGAAAGATCGCCGCAAGCTCTGCTTTTTTAACAGGTGCGCCGTAGCGCTCTGCCAGTTCAGTCGCTGCTTGGACAACACCAAGGGTATGGGTGTAGCGATGCTCTGTTAAATGAGGTTTAACTAGCTGTAAGGCTTTATTTCGTTCCATTCCCCTGATACAACCCCTTCTCCTCAATATATGCTCGAACTCCCTCGGGAACCATATAGCGAATTGGTTTTTTCTCGAAAACCCTTTGACGGATCGCCGTTGATGAAAAAGCCACTTCGATTCCTTGTACTTCAATGATCCGACCTGGATAAGGAGAAGAGAAAGGAATTCCCGGTCGACTAAAACCAATAAATGTAACCATGTGCAGTAATTGATCAATCCGCTCCCACTTCGGCAAATACTCAACCATGTCTCCACCAATAATAAAATAAAATTCATAAAAAGGATGCTTCGTTTTCAATTCCCCAACCGTATCAACCGTGTAAGAAGGTCCTTCACGTTCTAGCTCAATGTCTATGACCTTAAAATTCTCTTCACCTTCGATTGCTTTTTTAATCATCGTATAGCGAAGCTCCCCTTCTGTGAGCTGCTCTCTTGTTTTGTGTGGCGGGAGCTGAACGGGGATAAACCAAACTTCATCCAACGCACAGGCTACCATCGCTTCTTGGGCAAGGAGCATATGGCCAAAGTGAGGAGGGTCAAACGTTCCCCCTAGCAGTCCAACTCGTTTCACTATTCAAACCTCCCCGTTTCCTTAAGAAGGGAGCACAATGCTTTTATTTTCTTTTGACTCTTTATACAGAACAATTGTATTTCCGATTACTTGTACCGTTTCTGCATTCGCACCTAAAGACAATTGCTCCGCTACTTCCTTTCGATCAAACTCACAGTTCTGCAAGACACTTACTTTAATAAGCTCGCGTGCTTCTAGTGCGTCCGCAATTTGTTTCACCATGTTCTCATTTACGCCACCTTTGCCGACTTGAAAGATCGGCTGTATATGATGCGCTTTTGAACGTAAAAAACGTTTTTGTTTACCTGTTAACATTGTTTCCTCCTAATTGTTTTAGAACGAGCTCACGCATTCGACGTCTATCTGGTTCTACTCCCGTCCATTTTTGAAAGGATAATGCCGCCTGATTGACAAACATCCCCAGTCCATCAACGATTTTGGTTCCCTTTAACCGAGCTTCTTTTAAAAATGACGTTTCCAATGGATTATAAACCAAGTCACTAACAATTGCATTCGAACGTACTTTATCTAAAGAAATTGGGCGTTCGTTAACTTTCGGACTCATTCCTACAGATGTTGTATTAATAATTATTGAGAATTTCGGCACGTCTTGTTCAGCTTCCTGAAGAGAAGAAACGGCAAGATTTCGATGGTTCGCGTCAAAGGCTACCTTTAAGGCTTCTGCTTTTTCAACAGTTCTGTTCGCAAAGGTAATGGATTGAACCTGCTCCTTTACCAATACTGCAGCAATGGCTCGCGCTGCACCTCCAGCGCCAATAATTAATACGTCTTGCTCAGATAATGATCGGTCAAGCGAAGGTAGTAAGGATTCCAAATAACCTCGTCCATCTGTGTTAGAACCAATTAAACGCCCTTGATCATTCACAATCGTATTTACTGCACCGATTTGCTTTGCTTCTTCTTCTATAAAATCAAGGTATTTCATAATCTCGACTTTGTGAGGAATCGTTACATTGCACCCTTTTATGTTCAAAGTACGAATAGCTTCTACAGCTTTTTCTAAATTTTTTGGGGCAATGTCAAAGGCATGATAAGAATGTGTAAGGCCAAGCTGTTGAAATGCATCGTTGTGAATCAAAGGTGACATGGAGTGACCAACAGGATGTCCGAATAAACCAAAAACCTCTCCCATACTCTTCTCTCCTTTTCTCTTTTAAATTAATGATTCACGAATGGAAACACCGACGCCTTTCGGTGCATAAGCAGCCACCGTCAAGTTTGTTCCATTCACAGTTACCCACCCTAAGCCAGAAAAGACGATATCACTTTTTGTGTCCTTAATGATGAACTCATGTTTGACAAAAGGCGGGAGTAACTCTTTTGAAAGCTCACCAGGAGGCGTTAACATTTCACCAAGGTGGTTCTTATACAATTCATCAGCCTTTTCTTGCTTTGTCCGGTGAATGTTAAGCTCATTTGAAAAATGGCAAACAAAAGAAGCACGCTCCCCCTCTGAAAAATCAAAACGGGCTAGACCGCCAAAAAACAAGGTTTGCTTTGGGTTCAACTGAAAGACGATTGGTTTAATTTCTTTTTTCGGCGTAATAACTTTTAACTCTTTTTTGTCTATATAATGCGCAATTTGATGATGATTAATAATTCCAGGCGTATCATAGAGGGCCTGACCGTCATCAAGAGGAATGTCTATCATATCCAATGTCGTACCTGGGAAATGAGATGTTGTAATCATTTGTTCCTCATCCCCGCCAAACGTTTGAATCATTTTATTAATAAACGTAGATTTCCCAACATTTGTGGAGCCCACAATATAGACATCTTTTCCCTTTCGCAACTGATCAATTTGCCCCGCTACCTTCTCTATGCCATCACCTTTAACAGCACTGATAAGAGAAACATCAACAGGCTTCAGCCCAAGCTCTTTCGCTGATTTTTTCATCCAATTAATGAGCCGGTTTCGATTCACCGACTTCGGTAATAGGTCAACCTTATTCCCTACTAATAGTACATCATTTTTGCCAACAAAACGATGAAGGCCTGGAAGCCAGCTACCGTTAAAGTCAAAAATGTCAATCAGCTTGACAATCAAGGCGTTCTTTGTTCCTAACGTATTCAAAATTTTTAAGAAGTCATCATCCGTTAAAGAAACATCCTGTACTTCATTATAATGTTTTAATCGAAAGCAGCGTTGACAGATAATCACATCTTTTTCCAGAGCAGCTGCTGGAGTGTAGCCAATTTCCTGCTTATCCTCTGTTTGAATTTTCACGCCGCATCCAGAACAAATCAACTCTCGCTCGTTCACACTTACTCCTCCCATTGAATCATCCCTTTTTTCTTCATCCATCCAAGAACAATCCGCTCCATTTTTCGATTAAGCCTTGTTGCAATTCCATCAGTACTTGCAACAGGAACGACAAGAATGGTGTGGATGTTTGCGCGATTCCCACCTAATACATCCGTAAAAATTTGATCGCCAATAACGACTGTTTCCTCTGGCTGGACATCCATCGCCTTGCAAGCTTGTCGGAATGCGCGTCGCATTGGTTTTCTTGCACTATGGATAAATTTCACCTTCTCTGGATCTGCAAACGTACGGACACGTTTTTCTGTATTATTTGAGACGATTGTTAACTTCATCCCAGCTTCAGTGATTTTTTTAAACCATTCTCTAAGCTCAGGCGTTGCCTCTGGCCGATCCCATTCAACAAGTGTATTATCTAGGTCTGTAATAACTCCCTTCACATTTTTATTTTTCAATTCTTGTAGGTTAATTTCATAAATACTTTTCACATATTCGTTTGGCAAAAGGTTTTTTATCAAATGAAGCACCTCACTGCTAATCTTTCACAATTTTGAAACACTATTATCGACATTCTTTATCAAAAAATTGCTACAATCAAACCGTAAGTATAACCTGAATGCTTGCCAATTTCAATGGAATCAAGGGAATTTTTTCATTTCTTGAGTTAGGATGTACAAAAGTAAAGATCTAATAGGAACCACCTCTTAATAAAACAGACTAGAAATGAAAAAATATTTCGACAAAAGGTTTCATTTACTAGCAGTTGTGGATAACGTTATACACGCCTCAACATTTGATTTACCAAGTATTTGCATCGACTTTAAACAAGAAACCCACAACTTATCAACGGGAGTATGTGGATAAAACGAACGGTTGTTCTATTTTACAATTCATGGTAGGATTAAGACAGTTAAGGTCTCCAATTAATGTTCCCATTTCACTTTTATATTCTTTTAAAATCGGACAAGCATAAATTCTACCGTTATAGATCATGAACTAATAGAAGAGGAGGTGGCCTGCAAATTTTAAGCAGGATAAAAAATGAAAACGTTATCGGATGAACTGCTTATTGAAACGTATTACAAAGCAATGGAGCTAAAGTTAAATGATGACTTTATTGATTTGATTCGTAAGGAAATCGATCGCCGCTCTTTAACAGACAAAACAAAAATAACCTCTTAAAAGAAAAAGGCAACCAATCGTGTGGTTGCTTTTTTTTTGCTTATTGATTAATGATATCTGCTCGTTCACCAATTTTAATGTATTCTCTTGGTCCGAATGGCTCTTTTATTGGAACAGCATCTTCTTCCATTTGTTGTAACTCAAACATACCTGCCCCTTCGCCATCATTTAATTGTACGATTCGACCGCTACTGCCGTGTACATACCACGCACTTACAAACATGATACTAAATAAACTGGTAGCTATAATTATTTTTTTTCGATTTTTCATTTAATCACCCAAATACTTTTATGATTAGGGTGCCGAAATTCCAATCAATCTATACATAAAAATTTTCCAACTTTTCCTAATAATTATATGTACATCAATGAATGTCTGGCAAATCAAAAAAAATTATTCAAAAAAAAGGTCGACTTTCTACATATTTAACAAATGAGAAATTCTAAGAAAAACTTGCTAGTATGAAGGATGCGCACAAGTACGAATTAAGTTATAATTAAACATGTAAAAAAATGTGTAGCTTGTCGAACAAGCAGAGAGAATAACGCCCTAAAAACAATTTATTTATATTATTATAAAAGGAGGTATTTCATTTGACATTACTTCATTGGGCAACGATAGCTCCTTTTTTATTGGCTATCCTTATTCCTTTTTTGTATAAATACGCACGAGCGATTCATACAGGATGGTTTGTTCTTGCCCTTCCACTCGTACTGTTCATTTATTTTCTACAACAGCTCCCCGTAACATCAGGCGGTGGCGTGATTCATCACACCGTTCCTTGGGTTCCATCTTTAGGGATTGATTTCACCGTTTATTTGGACGGGCTTAGCTTACTATTTGCATTATTGATTACAGGTATTGGTACACTCGTTATTCTCTACTCAATCTATTATTTGGCAGATAAGTCTGAGAAATTAAATAATTTTTACGTTTACTTGTTAATGTTTATGGGAGCGATGCTTGGTGTTGTTATTTCAGATAATCTCATCGTCCTTTATGTTTTCTGGGAGTTAACAAGTTTAGCTTCAGCTCTGCTAATTAGTTATTGGTTCCATAAAGAGAAATCTACATACGGTGCACAAAAGTCTATGCTCATCACGGTTTTCGGTGGTTTTGCAATGCTAGGAGGATTTTCACTCCTTTATGTGATGACTGGTACATTTAGCATTCGTGGGATTATTGACTCTGTAGACCTTGTCACCTCAAGTGCATTATTTTTACCTGCCATGCTACTTATTCTTTTAGGTGCATTCACTAAGTCAGCTCAATTTCCATTCCATATTTGGTTGCCAGACGCAATGGAAGCGCCTACACCAGTAAGTGCGTATTTACATTCTGCAACAATGGTAAAGGCCGGCATCTATTTGGTTGCCCGCTTAACACCTGTATTTGGCGGAAGTCCTGAGTGGTTTTGGCTGCTCTCAGGTTTTGGACTCGTTACCCTTCTCTGGGGATCACTTTCTGCAGTCAGACAAAAAGATTTAAAAGGAATTCTTGCCTTCTCGACGGTCAGTCAGCTTGGATTAATAATGAGTTTGCTCGGTATTGGTTCTGCTTCTTTGTATTATGGCAACGGAACAGAAACAGCCTTGTATACTACCGCTACACTTGCTGCAATCTTCCATTTAATTAACCATGCAACGTTCAAGGGTAGCCTTTTTATGACAGCTGGTATTATCGACCACGAAACGGGAACGCGTGACATTCGCAAGCTCGGTGGTTTAATGAGCATCATGCCAATCACGTTTACCATCTCATTAATTGGTCTAGCATCCATGGCTGGTCTCCCGCCTTTTAACGGATTTTTAAGTAAAGAGATGTTCTTTACTGGCGTTTTAAATGCAACGACACTGGACATCTTTAACATGCAAACATGGGGAATTCTCTTTCCTGTTGTCGCATGGATCGCGAGTGTATTTACGTTTGTTTATTGTGCGATCATGTTTTTCCGAACGTTTACTGGTGAGTTTAAAAAAGAAAATTACGATAAACACGTTCATGAAGCACCAATCGGAATGTTAATCAGCCCAATTGTTTTAGGCTCATTGGTTGTTATTTTTGGGTTCTTCCCAAACCTATTAGCCTATACCCTTATTGAGCCTGCGATCGTGTCGATTTTGCCAAATATAACGATTCAAGACATTAACATTTATCATTGGCACGGGTTTAATACGGAACTATTTATGACATTAGGCGTTATTGCTATTGGTACACTAATTTTCCTGAACATGAAGCGCTGGGTGCAGACTGCGATGTACTTAAAAGAAAGAGACCCTTTAAATCGTGTCTATGACCGTTCACTTGATTGGCTTGTAAAAGGCTCACAGGGTGTAACACGTGTGCAGATGACCGGTTTGCTTCGTGACTACTTTGTGTACATGTGTGTATTTATGATTTTACTATTTGGATACACAGCGATTCGATACAATGCGTTTGCTATCGATACGACCAATGTATCGGCCATCCCTCCTTACATGTGGGTCGTTACAGCAATCTTTATCGCTGTAACAATATCGATTCTATTTATCAATAATCGGATCACCATGATTATTGTAGTCGGTGTTATCGGTTTCATGGTTGCATTATTATTCGTAAACTTTAGTGCTCCAGATTTAGCGTTAACGCAGTTGATGGTTGAAACGGTCAGTGTTGTTCTCTTTATGCTTGCTTTTTATCATTTACCTGAATTACGTAAAGAAAAGTCGAAGCTTGGATTTAATTTGGTAAACTTACTTGTCTCGATCGGTGTCGGAGTTCTCGTAACTATGCTTGCTCTTAGTTCATTAGCACTTGGAAATGAAGCTAACTTCGCTTCAATCTCTGAGTACTATATTGAAAACTCTAAAGTACTTGCAGGGGGCTACAATATCGTCAACGTCATCCTTGTAGACTTCCGAGGTCTCGATACCATGTTAGAAATTCTTGTATTAGGTATTGCAGCACTAGGTGTAGTCGCAATGATTAAGCTTCGAATGACAGGGAGGGAAGATGTGTGAAAACAAATAATGTCTTGCTCCATACACTTTCGCGAGTTGTCACACTCATCATTCTTATCTTCTCTGTGTATTTGTTTTTTGCAGGTCACAACAACCCAGGTGGAGGCTTTATCGGGGGATTAATGACTGCAAGCGCCTTGATGCTTATGTATTTAACTTTTGACTTTAGTAAAATAAAAAAGGCATTGCCTATTAACTTCACGTCATTCATTGCAGCTGGTTTATTATTTGCAATTGGCACAGGCTTTGCAAGTACACTTTTTGGTTTCCCGTATTTGACACAGTTTTTTGATTACTATCAACTTCCGATTTTAGGAGAAGTCGAACTAACAACAGCACTTCCTTTTGACCTAGGTGTTTACTTAGTTGTTGTAGGAATTGCGCTAACCATTATTCTAACGATTGCGGAGGATGATAAGTAATGGAAATCTTAATGTCCATCACTATAGGAGTTCTCTTTATGGTAGGAACCTACTTAATTCTTTCGAAGAGCCTACTCCGTGTAGTTTTATCTCTTGTCATCCTGTCACATGCAGCACACTTGCTCTTACTGACAATGGCAGGATTAACAGAAGGAGGAGCACCTCTCCTTAACGTGGAAACAGCTGCGTATACAGACCCACTACCCCAAGCTCTGATTTTAACAGCCATTGTTATTAGTTTTGGGGTCACGTCATTCTTACTTGTTCTTGCTTATCGCACATACAAGGAGCATAAGACAGACGATTTAGATCAATTAAGGGGCTCTATCGATGAATAACTTAGTTATACTTCCAGTACTCATTCCATTGACAATTGGAGCATTGCTCATTTTCTTTGCAAAACAACATACCATTCAGCGTTTTATTAGTGGGTTGACGGTTGTCGGTATGTTGATTGTTTCAATTTATTTAGCTGTTGATGTTTATCAAAACGGAATTCGCACGCTAGAACTTGGGAATTGGCCTGCTCCGTTTGGAATCGTTTTTGTTGCAGATATGTTTGCAACGATGATGGTCATTTTATCGAGCATCGTTGGCTTTGTCTGTCTATTTTTCGCCTTTCAGACCATATCATCAGAACGAGAAAAATATTACTTCTATCCTTTTTACTTCTTTCTTTTAGCAGGGGTAAATGGTGCGTTTTTAACAGGAGACTTATTTAACTTGTTCGTTTTCTTTGAAGTAATGCTTATTGCATCGTATATTCTCATTGTGTTTGGCGGAACAAAATATCAGCTTCGTGAATCGTTCAAATACGTAATTATTAACGTCTTCGCCTCTATCTTATTCTTAGTTGGGGTTGCCTACATTTACTCTGTAACTGGAACGCTGAACATGGCTCATTTGGCTGTTAGGATTGCAGAGCTTGAGCAGCAAGGAGTATTAAACGTAATTGCAGTACTTTTCCTTGTTGTTTTTGCTATGAAGGGTGCTTTATTCCCACTTTATTTCTGGCTACCAAGGTCATACTATGGACCGCCAGCAGCCATTGCAGCACTATTCGGTGGTTTACTAACAAAAGTCGGTATCTACGCAATCATGCGTACCTTTACGTTAATTTTCACGCACGATCCAAGTTTCACTCATAACATTATTCTTGCTCTAGCATGTTTGACGATGTTTTTCGGTGTTCTTGGGGCTGTATCTCAATTTGACTTCAAACGAATCTTGTCGTATCACATTATCAGTCAGGTCGGGTATATGGTAATGGGGCTAGGCATTTTCACACCTCTTGCCATTGCAGGGGCGATTTATTACATCGCTCACCACATCATTGTAAAAGCTGCACTCTTCCTGTTTGCTGGTGCAACTCAAAAAATAACAGGAACGACAGATTTAAAACAGATGGGCGGTCTATTAAAAACCCATCCTTGGCTCGCTTGGTTATTCTTTATTTCAGCGATATCCTTAGCAGGAATTCCACCATTAAGTGGGTTTTTCAGTAAGTTTCCTTTGATTCTTGCGGGTTTCGAAGAAGGTCGTTATATCACTGTAACTGTGGCATTGCTTGTTGGCTTACTCACCCTTTTCTCGATGATGAAAATTTTCATCTATGCGTTTTGGGGCGAGCAAAAGCATACAGAAAAACAAGCAAAATATCCAATTGGAAAGCTTTTGCTGCCAATTGTTCCACTTGTTGCTTTAACGATTATTTTAGGTTTTGCTGCTGAGCCAATTTTCCAATATTCGCTTCAGGTGGCCGAAGAAATTTTAGACCCTTCTGTTTACATTGAATCTGTACTTAAGGAGTAGTTGCTATGGCTTTACAAATTGTTTTAAACATCGTCATTGCGATCGTTTGGGCCATCATCCAAAACAGTTACACTGGTGTCGATTTTCTTGTTGGATATGTGCTCGGTTTATTCATCTTGTACTTTTTAAAAAATTTCTTAGGGTTTGATTTCTATTTTAGACGCGTTTGGGCTGCCATTAAGCTGCTCCTGCTGTTTGCAAAGGAGCTCGTTCTCGCAAACATTGATGTTTTTAAAATCGTCTTAAGTCCTAAATTAGACATTGAGCCCGGTATTGTTGCCGTTCCAACAAAATTGAAAACAGATTGGGAAATAACCTTACTTGCATCACTTATTACCCTAACACCAGGTACATTATCAATGGATTTTTCTGATGATAACAAGTATATTTACATTCATGCCATTAACGTTCCAAATAAGGAAGAAATGATTAAGCAAATTCATGATTCATTTGAACGGGCAATATTGGAGGTGACACACTAATGCTTGAAGTCGTTTTGACTACAGTGCTCATTATTATGTCCATTTCCATGTTCATTTGCTTTATCCGTACGATTATTGGGCCTTCGATGTCTGACCGTATTGTGGCCTTGGATTCGTTCGGCATGAATCTTATAGGTTTCATTGGGATTGTAATGATGCTTCAAAATAGTGTTGCTTATTCAGAGGTCCTCCTAGTGTTAGGTATACTTGCTTTTATCGGTTCTGTTGCCTTATCAAAGTTCTTAGAGAAAGGGGATGTGTTCGACCGTGGTTGAAATTATTATTAGCGCGTTTGCGATTATCGGAGGTTTATTAAGCATTGTTGGCTCCATTGGACTTTTGCGCTTGCCTGATGTTTATTTACGCATTCACGCAGTTTCAAAGAACGCGACCCTTGGGGTGATTATGATCATGGTCGCAACCTTTCTCTTTTTTCTCCTTTTAGAAGGAGAGTTCATCGGTAAAATTTTGCTAACGATCCTCTTCGTCTTTCTTACCGCTCCTGTAGCTGGTTTAATGATATCTAGAGCAGCTTATCGAATTGGTACACCACTCTTTGATAAAACAAGCCAGGACGATTTGAAAAAAGTGTATGAGAAAAAAGCAAAACGTACTTGATAAAGAATTTTACCTCCGAGTTAGATAACGACTCGGAGTTTTTTTCTAGACATTTTTAAGATTAATTTGTTAAAATTTCCATGTCTCACTTTTTTCAGATTCATGTCTTTACGCTTTCAAAGGAGATATTAAATGAACATACTTTGGGAATACATACTTATTTTTATCGCCGCAGCTACACCATGGATTGAAGCCATCTTCATCGTTCCGATTGGAATCATTCGTGGATTAAACCCCTTTCTCACAAGCATTGTCGCCTTCACTGGAAATTGGCTGACGATTTTGCTTGTCATTGTTTTTTATGAAAAATATGAACAATGGCAAACAAAAAGACGTGAGAAAAAGGGAATTGAAAAAAAAGCAGCCACGAAAAAGCAGGAAAGAGCCAAACACTTATGGAATCGTTACGGACTTCCTGGGCTTGCCATTATTGGCCCCTTTTTCTTGGGTACACACTTAACAGCTTTAATGGCTCTCGCATTTAAATCGTCCAAACGTGCAGTTATGTGGTGGGTTTCTATTAGTCTTCTAGTCTGGATTTTGATCTTCGCTATAGCAACCTACTACGGGTTTAGCTGGGTTACAAACTAAAGCTACGCGCAAAGTGCAGCAACAAGAGCTAGAAACTCTGAATGTTATTGTAGAAGGAATTACTTGTGCCTGTAGCTAGACAGCTTTACAATTTGTACAAAAAGCACGCTTTTCCTTTAAAGGTGAGCGTGCTTGCGTTCCGTTTTATTAACGATACGGTTAAGTTGTAACGTTTTTTTTAACAAACTTTTAGCAAGGTGAAGCTTTTTTCAATGATTGTAGGTTTCATTTCTGCCATTTTCGGCAATAGAAAAACGGAGCTTCGATTTCTTATGTGGATGCCTCTTCAAACGTACCGATGCTTTCACCGATTTTTATTTTAACTGGGAGCGAAGTACTTGTTGGATGGTACATATCCTTCTCGAATAGGAGAAGGACAGAGGATCCAAATGAAAAATATCCCATTTCATCACCCTTTTTTAGGCATGCTTTCTGATGAGTGAGAATAATACTATTAATATTCATAGCACCAATTTTAACAATGGCCATCGCCCTGCCGCCCACTTGCATTTCGGTAATGAACCGATAATTCCTGGAAAGAGGCCGCTTTCCATACTTAAGACCTACATGATTAACAGGGGCTGATTTCTTTCCGAGTGCCCACTGTTTTCTAATTGTTCCTGCATGAGGACTATGGATTCGATGGTAATCACTTGGGCTAAGATAAAAGAGAGCATAACGCCCTTCTTCATACTTTTTTGCCTCAGCATCAGAGCCAAGCATTTCCGAAAGAGAATAGTGTTGCCCTTTGACGAAAAAGCTTGTTCCTTCTTTTAAAACCCCCATCTCAGCCAATGTCCCATCCACAGGGCTCACGAGATGATTTTCCCGTTCATCAATCGGACGTGCACCTGTTTTAAGTTTGCGGATAAAAAATTCATGTAAACTACCGTATTGTTGTAAAGGCCTTTCCATTTCCTCTTGATTAATTTTAAACGTTTTTGCAAAGGCAGGAACAACGATGCGACTGATTGACGATTGGGTAAATTTTTTTAACACATAAGACTGAAAAGGATTGTTTGCTAACTCTACAAATGCTCGTAACACTTTTTTTTTCAAAATTTTCCCCACCTAAAACTGTTAATATTTTGAAATCCAATGAGTGATCCCTAGTTATTTTACCGTCCTTATGCTATTATAAACTTTTAAGAAGTGCGAATAAACCCTGGTTTATCCTAGTTTTTTAACTGAAAGGAGTGAAGACCTTTGTTTCTGCTTCAACAGTTAGACCAAACCTTAAAAAAGATCAAGTGCCAAATTGCAAACAGTTTAACGGTCATAAATTTAAGCCTGGGTGTTTTCGCCATTTTGTATGTATTGCAAGGTGAATTGCGAACAAGCTTGCTGCTCATTACATTGGCTGCCGTTTTTGACCGACTCGATGGGTCAGCTGCTCGAAAGTTTAATATTGTCTCTGAGTTCGGCAAACAATTAGATTCATTAACCGACATCATCTCGTTTGGTGTTGCACCAGCACTCTTACTATATCATGCTGTTCTCTTTCAATTTGGAATTGCAGGGTCACTCTTTACGGTCCTTTTTATTGCATGTGGTGCCATCCGTCTAGCTCGTTTTAATGTTATGGAAAGCAATCATTTCTTCGTTGGGCTACCAATTACAGCAGCTGGATGCATACTAACCCTACTTTATTTACTTGTACCATTTCTTCCAGCATACTTGTTTATGTTTATCACACTCGTGCTTTCACTCTTAATGATTAGTACCATTCGTGTTCGAAAAATGTAACCCCTATCATTTCGCACCATACTTTTTCATTCCCATCTACTATAAAATGTAAATTATGACAAAAATAAAGAAAAAATTGGGTTCTTTTTCTTTATTTTTGCTTGTAAGGCTTGACACGACAAGGGTTTCATGAGAAATTTTAGGTGCAGGTTTATTCTAACTAGGAATGAAAGGGAGTTTTTTCATGAACAAGACAGATTTAATTAATGCAGTTGCAGAGCAAGCCGATCTTTCTAAAAAAGATGCATCGAAAGCAGTAGACGCAGTATTTGACAGCATTACTAGCGCTCTTCAAGAGGGCGGTAAAGTTCAGCTTGTTGGCTTCGGTAGCTTCGAAGTACGTGAGCGTTCTGCACGTAAAGGGCGTAACCCACAAACAGGCGAAGAAATTGAAATCCCAGCAACGAAAAATCCTGCGTTCAAGCCTGGTAAACAACTTAAAGACGCGGTTAACTAACGAATATGATGGCGTTTTTCGCCAATAAAGAAGTGAAGGGACAAGCCCTTCACTTTCTTCATGATGTTTTAAAATATATTCTCTAAACAAATTTGAAAGGAAACGCTCATCTATGCAATCTTCGTCACAAGGATCAAGCCACATCCCGTACAATTTCTCTAATTCGTCAATCAGCTGAACTCCATCCTTAGAACGTACATCCTTTAACGAAAAGTAGCCCTATCAAGCATATTTTTAGCTGTTTGGGCACCAATGGAAGGGATTGCTTGAAAGATAGCAAGACCTCTGATCTCCGTTGCCCCCTCAATCGTGCCTTGCAGTACAGAAGCAAGCTTTGCAACGGACAAAGTATGAATGTCCTTTAAGAAAATCTTATTCACTCATAATGCCTTTCGTTCGTTATCCGTTAGAGAAAGCTTTGGAGATTTCATCACCCGTTTCACCTCACAATATCCTTTCATGTTTTTTTTTTACCATGTATGCCTGGAGCTAGCTTTGGAGAGTAGGGATCTTTTATTCATAATAAAAAAGCACCAAACCCTTAGGATTGGTACTTGAATGACTCCATTATTTTAGGAACGCACGCAGCATCCAGATGTGCTGCTCTAAGGATCCTTTTATTTGAATGAACATATCCCCTGTCGCTTCATCACCTAATTTCTCTGCAACCTCAATCAACTGATTCGACTCTTCCACAAGTTTTTCGAAGTCACTTGCAATAGCATCAACCATTTGCATGGCATCTTCTGTTCCCTCTCCTTCTTTCACACTTGAATAATGCAAATACTCGGTCATTGTAGCGATTGGTTTCCCATTAATTGTAAGGATGCGCTCTGCAATTTGATCGATATTTGCTGCTGCTTGTGTATAATACTCTTCGAATTTAGCATGTAAAGTAAAGAATTCAGGACCCTTTACGTTCCAGTGATAATTATGAAGCTTTGTGTATAATACATTCCAATTTGCTAACTGCGTATTCAATAATTCGATTAATTTGTTATCCATATTAAACACACTCCTCTTTCATTTCTATTTTCTACAGTTCTCATTGTACCATTATTAAAACTAAATATCAATTAATAATTATTATAAATAAATATTTATTACAAACAACTTTTTCCTGCATTCCTTTAGAAAGGCTTTCAGATCGGCTTCTTGCTTACCATTCAAAGTAAAAGGGGCTGGGACAAAAGAGTTTTTCTTAATGAGAAATCCGAACGTAATGATCGTTGATGCATAGCATTCGCTAAGGTTGTGCATAGTTCGCATTTTCAATCAAACACGTTCGTTATGTCCCAGCCTCTTTTAATAAGAGACTTCTGATAACTCATAGTTTAAATTTATTCTAAATTAATATGGGTCTGAAGAATGGCTCACATCTTCAGCGCGATTGACTGCTTTTTCTCCTTCTGTAGCACCCATCGGATTTCGATGTGAGTCTGATTGAGAAGAATACTTTTCCAATCCGCTTTTCACACGCTCTCCATATTCTGGATCGCATTTTGTAAAATGCTCGACCATTTGTTGCTGAATCTCTTGTCGGCATGGGCCTAAGGTATTAACTAGATTTTTTATGAGCTCGTTACGCTCAAAATCAGACAGCCTTCTATACGTCTCACCTGCTTGACCATAATTATTCGTACGGGAAATGGAAGCACGCTTTACTTCTCCCTCTACATACGGTGTATGATCTTTTCCTGATTGTGACGCTTCCTTCAACCCACCAAGAATCGACGGCTCGTAATTTACATGTGGATTTTGACTTAATCCTTTATCGACCCGATACTCCATTTGACCATCCCGTTGATTGGTAGCAACCCGTTTTTTCGGCGCATTAATCGGTAATTGCAAATAGTTTGGCCCTACACGGTACCTTTGAGTATCAGAGTAAGAAAAGGTGCGTCCTTGCAATAATTTATCATCAGAGAAGTCCAGACCATCCACAAGCACTCCTGTTCCAAATGCAGCCTGTTCAACCTCTGCGAAATAATTCTCTGGATTTTTATTCAAAACCATTTTACCCACTGGAACCCATGGAACGACTTCCTTATACCAAAGCTTTGTTGGGTCCAATGGGTCAAAGTCTAATTCTGGGTGTTCATCGTCACTCATCATTTGAACAAATAGTTCCCACTCTGGGTAATCTCCCCGCTCAATCGCTTCATATAAATCTTGGCTTGCATGGTTAAAATTTTTCCCTTGAATCGCTTCTGCTTCTTCCTGTGTTAAATTTTTAATGCCTTGTTTTGGCTCCCAATGATATTTCACGATCACTGCTTCACCGGCTTCGTTCACCCATTTGTACGTATTCACACCAGAGCCTTGCATCATCCGATAATTAGCTGGGATGCCCCATGGTGAAAACAAAAAGGTAATCATATGAAGTGCCTCCGGTGACTGAGAAACAAAGTCAAAAATCCGTTCACCATCTTGTATATTTGTGACTGGATCTGGTTTGAACGCA
>NZ_ANNK01000116.1 GCF_000334155.1 Halalkalibacterium ligniniphilum
GAAATCCGAACGTAATGATCGTTGATGCATAGCATTCGCTAAGGTTGTGCATAGTTCGCATTTTCAATCAAACACGTTCGTTATGTCCCAGCCTCTTTTAATAAGAGACTTCTGATAACTCATAGTTTAAATTTATTCTAAATTAATATGGGTCTGAAGAATGGCTCACATCTTCAGCGCGATTGACTGCTTTTTCTCCTTCTGTAGCACCCATCGGATTTCGATGTGAGTCTGATTGAGAAGAATACTTTTCCAATCCGCTTTTCACACGCTCTCCATATTCTGGATCGCATTTTGTAAAATGCTCGACCATTTGTTGCTGAATCTCTTGTCGGCATGGGCCTAAGGTATTAACTAGATTTTTTATGAGCTCGTTACGCTCAAAATCAGACAGCCTTCTATACGTCTCACCTGCT
The DNA here is from genome assembly GCF_000334155.1 of Halalkalibacterium ligniniphilum. GTDB lineage: Bacteria > Bacillota > Bacilli > Bacillales > Bacillaceae_D > Halalkalibacterium > Halalkalibacterium ligniniphilum. Next base: position 417 of record NZ_ANNK01000116.1, read on the forward strand.
TGACCATAATTATTCGTACGGGAAATGGAAGCACGCTTTACTTCTCCCTCTACATACGGTGTATGATCTTTTCCTGATTGTGACGCTTCCTTCAACCCACCAAGAATCGACGGCTCGTAATTTACATGTGGATTTTGACTTAATCCTTTATCGACCCGATACTCCATTTGACCATCCCGTTGATTGGTAGCAACCCGTTTTTTCGGCGCATTAATCGGTAATTGCAAATAGTTTGGCCCTACACGGTACCTTTGAGTATCAGAGTAAGAAAAGGTGCGTCCTTGCAATAATTTATCATCAGAGAAGTCCAGACCATCCACAAGCACTCCTGTTCCAAATGCAGCCTGTTCAACCTCTGCGAAATAATTCTCTGGATTTTTATTCAAAACCATTTTACCCACTGGAACCCATGGAACGACTTCCTTATACCAAAGCTTTGTTGGGTCCAATGGGTCAAAGTCTAATTCTGGGTGTTCATCGTCACTCATCATTTGAACAAATAGTTCCCACTCTGGGTAATCTCCCCGCTCAATCGCTTCATATAAATCTTGGCTTGCATGGTTAAAATTTTTCCCTTGAATCGCTTCTGCTTCTTCCTGTGTTAAATTTTTAATGCCTTGTTTTGGCTCCCAATGATATTTCACGATCACTGCTTCACCGGCTTCGTTCACCCATTTGTACGTATTCACACCAGAGCCTTGCATCATCCGATAATTAGCTGGGATGCCCCATGGTGAAAACAAAAAGGTAATCATATGAAGTGCCTCCGGTGACTGAGAAACAAAGTCAAAAATCCGTTCACCATCTTGTATATTTGTGACTGGATCTGGTTTGAACGCATGAATCAGATCAGGGAATTTTAACGCATCACGGATAAAGAAAATTTTTAAATTATTCCCGACTAGATCCCAGTTTCCATCTTCTGTGTAAAATTTAACGGCAAATCCTCGAGGATCACGCAAGGTTTCGGGGGAGTGATTTCCATGAATCACAGAGGAGAAACGAACAAAAACAGGCGTTTGCTTCCCCTTTTCTTGAAAGAGCTTTGCTCGTGTATAATTTGAAATCGGTTCGTCACCATATGTGCCATATGCTTCAAAATAACCATGGGCCCCGGCACCTCGAGCATGTACGACGCGCTCTGGAATGCGTTCACGGTCAAAGTGACTAATTTTTTCAAGAAAATCATAATTCTCAAGAGTTGTAGGCCCTCGGTCACCAACCGTTCTCATATTTTGATTGTCTGTTACTGGGTGGCCTTGACGATTGGTCAATGTTTCATTTGTTTCATTTTTTGACATTCGTTCATCAACCGAATCACCGACTCCTTCAATACTTGTGCCAAACTCTTCATCAAAGTTGCTTTGCTTTTTATCCATTCTATCCACTCCTTTCATGCTGGTCATATTTTTACCAATTGGATGCGAACTATTCTTTTTTTATAACCGCACGATAAAAGTCAGTTAAATGAAAGGAGGGAAGTATTTAAAAGGGATTACGATCAAAAAAGGGAAAAGAACAGCCAAAATGAAGTGGCTCTTTTCCCTTGTGCGCTCATAATTCGCTTACCTATTTTGACTCATTTCCCCATTTGTTCTCAAAAATGAGGTTATCAAGTGCCCGCCTTTTCTCCCAATCAGCCATTTCCAAAATCGGCCTTTCAGGATAATCATCCGTATAGCCAATGGAAATGAGGGCAACTGGGTCAATATGTGGTGGAATGTTTAAAATGTCACGAACGTCGTTTTTCTTATAAAAGCTCACCCAGCCCATTGCCAAGCCTTCAGCACAAGCGGCGAGCCACATATTTTGAATCGCACAAGCGGTTGACATAATATCTGTCTCAGGGATCGAATTTCTCCCTAATACATGAGAGCCCCCTCTTGTTGGATCACACGTGACACAAATTGTAATTGGCGCTTCCTTTAAACCTTCAACCTTTAGACCAAGAAACTTAGTTTCTTTTTCGCCTTCATAATGAATGGCAAGTGCTCTTCTTTCTTTATCTGCCGCCCAAGCTAATCGTTCCTTCACTTCATCAGAGGAAATTAAAATGAAATTCCATGGCTGACTAAACCCTACAGACGGTGCATGATGTGCTGCATGTAAAATTTTATTGATTGTCTTTTCAGGAACTGGATCGGGCAAAAAGCTCCGAACATCTCTTCTTCGCTGAATAACATTATAAATCGCCTCTATTTCCTCATTTGTAAACATGGCTGTCCTCCGTAACGCTTTGAATGATTTCGTATTTATCTCCATTAAATTTTATCATTACTGTTCTTCGTTGCAAAAGACAATTTTCAAGCGATTCGTGCGAGGAAATCCTGTGATGCTTTGAACATTAAACACAGAAACCTACATGAGCGGCTCGCTCTTCCCTCTGAGATGAAAATGAGTTCGCATGGGGTACTGTTCACCATTTCAAAGAAAGGGTGTGAGCGACAGGGTTCTTGCTTTATCATCCTGTAAGCTCCGTCCCCTTTTCCATAGAAAAAGCATTAACAGTAGAGTACTGATAAAAGAAAAAGATTTAATCAAGCTAAAATTGATTTACTTGAATGGGGACGGTATCGAGGACATAAAATGATATCTCTTAGGAAACTTGCTCTGTTGCACTTGGAGGAACTTTTTCAACATCATCATTTCCATCGTGTGGTGTCCGCTGAAACACATAATTACTATGTCCACGCAGGAATAAGAAGGAAAATATCAGTATTTGAATTGGGATTTTATGTTAAAATATATTTATAAAGAATGTATAAATATTGTGAAAAGTCACACTTAAACAAGCGGGGAGAAGAGTCAAAGTAGCATTTTAAGGAGGTTTTATCCATGTTAATAAGAAAAGCAAAACCGAAAGATAGCGATACCCTGAGTAATCTAGCTTACAAGTCTAAATCTTATTGGGGGTATTCTAAAGATTTCCTTAAAAGAAGCAAAGATGATTTGACTGTTACTGGTGAATATATTGAACAAAATCCTGTTTATTTGATGGAAAAGGATAATAAGATTGTTGCCTTTTATAATTTCGAAGTAAAAAATAAAAAGTTAGAAGCATTGTTTATTGATCCTGATTATATCGGAAAAGGCATTGGAAAACTTTTGTGGCTTGATCTGTTAGGTAAAGCTAAGGAGTTAAATATTAAAGAATTCACACTTGATAGTGAGCCTAACGCTGAAGGGTTTTATTTAAAAATGGGGGCAAATAAAATAGGTTATACTTCGTCAACGGTTTTTCCTAATCGTAATCTCCCACTCATGAAGGTCAAAGTAATGTACCACTTATGACTAAATGAATTTACTATGCTAAAAATTCTTTCAAATCAGGTAGTTACAGGAAGTGTGTCAAGTATTGTACTCAAACAAACGGGTAAGCGTTAGTTGAAGAAGGGAAAATATATACAGAAGAGAAAAAAGCACCTGATAATTTAGGTGCTTTTTCCATTGTTAAAATGATTGCTTACGCCTTTTGAACGTTAGCAGCTTGCTGTCCGCGGTTACCTTCAACGATTTCAAATGTAACAGCTTGACCTTCGTCAAGAGATTTAAAACCCTCGCCAGTGATTGCTGAGAAATGTACGAATACATCGTCTCCTTCTTCGCGCTCGATAAATCCAAAACCTTTTTCTGAGTTAAACCATTTTACTGTGCCTTCTAACATTGTGTTTCCTCCTGTCGTGTGAATCTCACACATAATAGTACTATTCTTGTCATTAATAACATTCAAGAGGAAAACTATAAAAAAGAATTCCATCTTTATACTAAGAACGATCAAAAATAATTAGTTTAAGTATACCCTGAATCTGCACAAAAAGATACTGATTCAAGTAAATTTTTTCAAATCGCCATGATAAACCTATCATTCTAAAAAGCTTTTCCTTGTATTAACGATCCCTTCTGTAATCGCCTTCATCCAAATCCGTCTTGATATTTCTAAAGGTAAAATCGATAGAAGATATGGTAAAATGACTACATGTAAGGGAGAGGCAATCTCCCTTAAAATAGTATGGTTTATTTATTGCTCTTGTCCATACATTAAAGGAGTCTTTATTGTGGTTGAATCGAGAATAAAAAAACGTACAAATGACGGGCGAATCCTTGTCGTAGCCTCTATTACAGCAGAGAAGGAAGCTGTGTTACGGGGATTAAAAGAAAACAGTCGTTTTGATGTTGTTGTATCAGGTGTCGGTGTTGCTGCCGCTGCTGCTCGTACAGCAACAGCCTTAGCAACGAATACATATTCGTTCGTTCTTTGCATCGGGATTGGTGGCGGATTTCCAAATCGAGCAGACACCGGTTCTCTTGTTGTCGCAAATAAAATCGTAGCCGCCGATCTTGGTGCTGAGACTAGAGATGGCTTTTCAAGCATAGATGAGCTAGGTTTTGGAACAGCGCAATTAACGGTTGACACTTATCTAGCGACAAAGGTGACCGACGCACTACATAAGGCTGCTCTTCCTGTAACAACCGGTCCGATCCTTACTGTATCAACGGTTACAGGTACTGCTGAAACAGCAACTGAACTGGCCACACGGATACCAGGAGCTGCGGTAGAAGCAATGGAAGGCTACGGTGCAGCAACTGCAGCCCACATGCAAGGTATACCTTTTTTAGAAATTCGCGCTATTTCCAACCAAGTTGGGCCGCGCGACAGAGATTCCTGGCGCATCAAAGAGGCTCTTTACATGCTTGAATTAGCGTGCTCACATTTACCGGAGGTGTTATAAATGAAGATTGCCTTTTCTCCTTGTCCAAATGATACATTTATATTCCATGCTTTAGCACACGGGCTCGTTCCGAATGCTCCTACATTTGACGTGACCTATGCCGATATCGATATTACGAACAATTTGGCAGCTAAGCAAAATGACTTAGATGTTTTAAAAATTTCCTATGCAGCGCTACCTTGGGTTTTAGATGAGTATAAGTTATTGCCCTGCGGAGGCGCTTTAGGAAGAGGATGCGGACCGCTTATCCTCACGCAAAAAAGTGAGAATGGAAAGGCCGACCCAAATGTATTAACAGGTCGCCGTGTCGCTGTTCCTAGTGAACGTTCAACCGCCTACCTGCTGTTCCGTTTATGGGCTGCACAACATGTACCTGGTAGTATAGGCGAAATCATCGTCATGCCGTTTCACGAAATCATGCCAGCTGTTCGAGACGGAAAAATCGATGCGGGACTTGTCATTCATGAGGCTCGTTTCACCTACCCTTCCTATGGGTTACAGCTTTTAACCGATTTAGGAAGCTGGTGGGAAAGCGATACAGGTTTGCCAATTCCACTTGGGGCAATCATCGCAAAAAAATCATTAGACGTTGAGAGTATCGCCGGCTGGATTCGTCAATCCGTTGAGCACGCATGGGAAAAACCGGCGGCATCACAGGAGTATGTATTAAGCCATGCCCAGGAAATGTCTCCTGAAGTGGCACAAGCACATATTGACTTATACGTAAATGAGTTCTCCCTAGATTTAGGCGATGAAGGATACAAAGCCGTCACCACTCTCCTCAATCGCGCTGCACAAGAGAGGCTAGTGCCAGCCATTGATGCAAAGGCGTTGGATTGGAAGAAGAAGGAGTAGAAGAAAGCATCCGCTGTAAGTAGAACAGTGGGTGCTTTTTCATATTTACAGAAGAATTGCTTTTAAATTAAGAAAGCTGATCGATTAACACATATTTACCTGGTTATAAACAAAAAAGCACCCAGCAGGATGCTTATTTGTTCTCTCTTTCAATGATTTCATTTTCTAAAAATTCGACGAAGCTATCATCTAATTTCAGCTGAACCGCCATCGTATAGGCTGTTTGTAATTCTTCATCTGATAGCTTTACTAACGTATTCATCTCTTTATTTATTTAACTCATCCTCTCTACGTCGATCATCATCCGTTATATGTCCCAAACCCTTTAGCTTATTGTGTTAAAAAGATATCTTTGAACTGTATATCCATTGTTCGAGTCATTCATTGCCTATGACAATCGTTTAAAATGGATTCCTTTTAAAGACTTATAAAAAAAATTTGAGCCTTCAATAAGAAATCTTCTTTACTATCATACGTTAGATAAGTCAAAGTACCCTATCTTTTTTGTGCCAAAATTGTGCCAATTCTACACTTATCGACAATTATTGATTTTTCATAAAAGTTTAAAATGACAAGATCAGCAAATATCCATTGCTCTCCACAGCGGGTTTCTTAAAGTTATAAAACTCATGAAACTGCTTCGTAAGGTTGCGCTTTTCAATTCTACAGAGACATAGCTTCTAGAAATGACTAATTCTTTTGCGGTTTCATATAGTCTGTTCCACTTGTAGATCATGTGCAAAGCGGCTGACAAATACTTCTCGTTTCTGATCATCAAAGACATCAATTAAGGTGATTTCATTGCCTTGTGTGTCGGTAACCGTTTACTCTGACTTTTATAAAGGAATTGCGCTCTTACTCCAGTTGGAATACGTTTTTTTCATTTCCTTCAAGTGTTTCTAGAAATAAGCAAAAAACCCACTCCTCTCTGCAGTGGGTTAGTCTTTTAGTCATCCCTTTCCATGTGTGCGCTTATAAAACTCATGAAACAGCTTCATAAGTGCGCGCTTTTCAATTCTTGAGACATAGCTTCTGGAAATCCCTAGTTCCTTTGCGATTTCACGCTGGGTCTGCTCCTCTTCGAAATCAAGTCCAAACCGGCTGACAATCACTTCACGCTCCCGCTCATCCAAGACATCGATGTAGTCATAAATTTGTCTTTTCTCCATTTTTAACTGAATTGCCTCTGCGATGTCTTCCGTGTCCTCTTGGAGAACATCGATTAGCGTGATTTCATTGCCTTCTTTGTCAGTTCCAATCGGATCGTGCAAGGACACATCCTTTTTTACTTTTTTTAATGCCCTAAGATGCATAAGGATTTCAGTCCTAATGTCATTATATACGCTAAAAAAACTTAATATAGACATTTTCCTTATCTTCAACGATGATCTCCTTGACTAACGTTCTGATAAGGTTTTTTCTTGTTGTGAAGTCGCTCATGTCATTCTTAAGGTAAAATTCAACAGCCTCCTGAATGATCGCTTGGTTCGTTTCACTACTTTTCATTTCATTTATCCTTTGTTTCAACTCTTCTAATTCTACCTTTAATTGCTCTTCCTTTCTTTTTAGTTCGACAATTGATTCCTTTATTTCCTCAGTATCAATGTCATCGAGGGCAAATAGTTGCATGAGTTTCTTACGACCGTTCTTCGCCTTTTTAATTTCGTTTTCGATTACTCCCAATCTTTCAGTATCAAAGGATGATTCTTTCTCTTCTTTATGGTTTTGGTACATTTCAGGGTTATCAAGTAACCTTTTGACTTCTTCCCATACTACATGATCTAGTTTATCGCAGCGTACCGCCAACCCGCATCCACTGAACTTAGCTCCGCTATAGTTTTTTCGGTCCGTGTACATAAAATTATACGATCCCCAGTTCTTCCGTTTGACGCCAGTCATCGTATTATTACATTTACCGCAGCGTACTAAGCCACTTAGTAAGTATTCGTTCATTCCTTGTTTTGCCCAGCGACGGCGAGACTGTTTGATTAAATCTTGAGCATATTGGAATTGCTCTTCACTAATGATTTGCGGTACCTTTGTTGCTATCCATTCCTTTTTATCTCGCTTTTTCATCCGTACTTTATCATCAGTTTTATATTTGTTCGCCAGCATCCCTTCCGTATTCCATTTGTTTTGATATAAGACACCCGTATATGTCTCGTTTAGCAAAATCTGTCGTACAACTTGACGATGCCACACAGCAGCGCCCCGCTTTGTCGGCACACCTTTATCAGTTAAATACTTGGCGATTCCGTTAATTCCTTTAACCGGGGAATCTGCTTTTGTAAACAAATCAAAAATAAGCCGCACTGTTGATGCTTCGGCTTCATTTATGAACAATGCTCCTTTTTCTTTATCATAGTCGTACCCGTAGATGAAGTTGTTCTTAACGACCTTGCCCTCACGAGCCTTCCGTTTCCGGCCGCTGCTCATGCGCTCATTAATCTTCGCTTTTTCAAACTCAGAAATAGCGCCGCGCATGGAATAAAAAAGCTGCCCCTCTGGTGTTTGGGCAAACTCTCCGCTCACATAAACCATTTCTACGCCCCGCTTACGAAATTCATCATCTATAATAAGTGCGTTCATTAGCTTGCGAGATAAACGGTCAGGATCGTAGCAGACTACTTTTGTGATGATGCCCTCTTTTACGTCTTTTCTAAGCTTATCAAGGGCCGGACGCTCCAAAAACTCTCCGCTGTACCCTTTGTCGATGTATTCCAGCACTTCATTCGTACCGGCCTTTTTTTTGCACTCGTCTCTCTGATTCTCGACCGAGTACCCTTTTTTGCTCTGTTCTTCGGTCGAAACTCTCACATATATGCCGATCACAGTTACGCTCCTCCTTATAAAGCTTAATAAGGTAATCGTAGCAAAGCTTGATGTTTTTGTCAGTATAATTTCCGGTTGCAATTTTAACATGCATCTCTGCATACCCCCTTTATAGACGATATGTAGAGAGTGATTGTCTTAATGTTAAAAGAGAGAGCGATCATAGCTCTCTCTTCAAGAAACGGTATTCCCAATCCCGACTAATAACTGCATCATCAACGGCATTAATTGCACTAAAATATAACCGATAGAGGCATTTTGTATAAGGCCTATACCTTTATCCTTTTGATTAATCATAAACATGAGCGCTCCACCTGTGAGCATGACAAGAGCAATAGGATAGCTAAGTGCCTGTATCATATCGACAAGGGGCATAAAAGCTTCAATGATCTTTTCCTTTGCGGCCCCCTTTACGAATTCGCCCGGCGTCGCCATAACGGGTATAGCTTCGCTCCCAGCAGCATAAACATTAGTAAACATTTTATTTGTGATGGCGATAGCTGTTACTCCTGTAGCGAGCGTTGTAACAGACGCTTTCAAGTGACGGCTATCTATTTTTTTGTTGAGTTTTTTTACTGCACGTTGTGGATCGGACATAAAATCAGAGATACTACCGACTGTTTGCACTCTTTGATAAAACATCATTAATCACTCCCTCGATGTATTCGTTAGTAATCATAGGTGTCTGGACGATATGTTTTCGATCTGTGAGATAAACAGCACGGCCTTTGATATGCTGTAGATCCCCCGCATCCGTAATGCCCTCCCCCAGCACTACTTCACTTGCCTTATCAGTCTGCAGCCGGAAGCATAACTTAGCGTCACAGTTTTGTTTAATATTGTGATTTAAGACTTCTGAGTATGGCGTCTGTGTGGCATATATCAACCGGTAGCCGAGCGCTCCACCTATCCTTGCTATCCGTGATAAGATGACCTCGCATTGATTTTTTATAGCTCTCAGTTCTTTATCCTTTTCAATCCCGGGCGACAGCTCCGCTCCCTCATCGACGACGACAAAATGGCGGTTAGGTATGCCAGCCTCCTGGACATTTTCGTATCCATTGGTTTTAAGATGGTCCATTACGCCGATCATTTGCTCGTTGATCGCTGTCAAAACCTCAAGCGCTTCTGCTGGCTCACTGGCAATACTTTGCACTTGGGGACACTGTCGATAACGATTAAACGTCAGGCCACCTTTGAGATCGATGAGCGTAAATAGACTATTTCTAGGCTGATTGGCAAGCAGCGTTGTGATGACATTTTTTAAAAATATAGACTTGCCGTACCGCGTAGTACCAGCTACGACCATGTGCATGATCTTGTCAAAATCATGCTTGATATAGTCGGTACGAGTGACGCCAATCGGGATTTGCCACTCTATGCAGTTATTTTTATATGGTAGAAAGTCTGTTAATGGTTTGTTGAACACCTTTAATGTTAGGACTTTCTCAAAAGACACGACTATCTCTTTTTTGTTGTTTTTATCCTTCTTGATGTTTCGTATCTGTTTCTTAAAATCTCCCTTTGTATCGAATCCTCGTAAGTCTGACAGGCTAATTCTATTAACACTACTATTCAAACTATCCTCGATGACTTCTCTCTTCTTTTCAAAGTCTTTAAAGCTCAGTCCTTCTGGTATTCTGTACACGTATTCCGTATGAGTTTCTTTTTTTGTGGATCTTATTAATTTAGGCGTATCCTCTTTGCTGCCGTACTTAACGTAAAGACCACACTTCCTGAAAATGCGATCTAACTTCTGTTTATCATTCACCCCACGTTTCATACACTCAGCCCCTGCCCATACCGCACCACCTAGAATAACTTCAAGCAACATGTCGCTATCTCCTTAACATAGGATTGAAAAGCTGTGGTTGCTGCTGTTGCGGTCGTACTACAGGTTGTTTCTTAGGTGGCAGTACCTTTTCTCGTTGTTGTGGTGTATCGGTTTCAGTAGTAGCGACTGGTGTTACCGTTTGGCGCTTTAACTCTTCATCTAAAAGGTGTTTGATGTACTTAGAAAATGACTTCTTGCCAATTAATCTCAGTCTCGCAACGTCATCAGGGTTGGTGCGGTTAAAGCTGATGGACCGCACCCATTTGTTTTTGCTCATATCCCCACTTCCTTTCAGCTTGTTGATAAAGGATATTAGCGCTATTGCTTGGCTTATAACTTTTAATTAAAATTTTTTTCCGAAAAATTCGAAAAGGTTTGTCCGTATCGCTACCGAATTATTAAATTGGGTGATAATTATGCTAAGAAGCAAAATAGGGTACTGGATTGACGAAAGAGGATTACAAACAAAGTTCATTGCAAAAAAATTAGAAGTTTCCGAAACTCAAGTTTCAAAATGGAAAGGTGGTAATGCTCATCCGAGGGTCGATAAATTGTTTAAATTAGCCAAGCTTTTAGGGGTAAAAGTTGATGAGTTATATGAGGAAATCGATAGTAGCGGAACTAGCAAAAACGAGGATTTTTGACGGTACTACTTGAGGGAAAATCTAAGTAAAAGCTAATACTACGCTTTACGCTAGTAATAGCTTATGAACGCGGACAAGGTAATTATGCTTGGTGATATCGGTGTTGCCCCTACAATATTATCAGGGGTTGGATTTTTACAAGTGAACAAATGATTACCAGATTAGGGCCATTCAGGCTCTTTTTTCTAGTTGAAACACGAACATATATTCGTATATACTGAGAACAAAACACTTCACTAAGGACGTGACTTACATGAGGATTACAAAAGTGACCAAAGGGTCTAACAAAAAGTGGGAAGGCTCTAGAATGATGCTGCCCGAACATGTTGCTCTGATTCGTCAACGGAAAGTAGATCAAAAGAAAGTGAAAAAGCATGAACTAGATGAGCAAGAACTGGAGGAAATCGGTTATGTGGTCATGGATGCACTAAACCATACTTTAGAAGTACGTGTTATCTATTGGGATAATTGGGCTTATCATGAATTTGTGGGGTATGTAGATCGAGTAGATTTGCAATTGAAGCAGATAAAGTTTGTTACAGATGATGATGAATATACATATGTCAAAATTGATTGTTTAAAAAGCGTAGAAAGAATATAGCCCACCGAAGTGGACTATTTTTGGTTTTTCTTTTTCAATTTTTCTAACAAAGA